>NZ_JAUBRM010000068.1:0-38963 GCF_036701905.1 Microcoleus sp. MON2_D5 | reverse complement strand
GATGCACCTTACTTGCTCTCCATTTTTGGACACCATACCTAATTTACCACTATTTGAGCCTTAACTGAACCGTATTGACTTATAGAGACAGCAAATATTTATTGTTGAGTAATCAAAGCCACCTGAATTTGGAGCAAATTTACAGGTTAGCAGCCACCTTGAAACAATCAGAATGCTGGAGAATTGCGTATTAGATGAAGAAACAGTTTCGGGAAATATATGAAATTCCTATTACCGTCAATATCGCGCATAAAAAGTGAGATAATCCCCTTGTCGAGCCTGCACAAGGATGTGTATTTAGTTGTACTAACCAGAGGGTTATGCTAAGCGTCCCTGGATATTTCTAGTAATTTAGGTTAAACGAGTCGCAGGTTACTCAAAGCATTATATACCGAGGCTTGGAGAGAAGCTAGAACTTCCCAAAATGGGGGAACTTCAGCTTAAGTTGTCATCCATGAGTTGAGCCTGGAACGAGCTACTTATTACTGATTACTTCTTACTTCTTTTATATCGCATTACTCGGAAATCTCTGTTTCAAAACAGGCATTACCGGACAAGGTTTTTGCTCCTGCAAATTCTCCGGTTTGTTCCAAGTAAAAGGCCCTTTTTTCTCCGCCGCCATCCACAGCAAGCTTTTTGCTCTGGTCATCGCCACATATAGCAGTCGAAACTCTTCTGCTGTTTTCAAATAACCTGCTTGTTCCCAGGCTTCGCCTAGATTTGGTAAAGGATATTTTTCGTGCAAACTTGCTCGAATTTGTGCTCTCGCTACCTCTGCTAAAGTGAAATCTCCTAAAAATCTCGCTTGCGGCAAAACTCGCAAATTTCCGGGGATGGTTTGTTCGTGCAGAAACGGCAAAAATACGCAATCCCAATCCAATCCTTTAGCTTTGTGCATGGTAATAATTGTTAGTTGACCTTTGCTGGTATAGCGTTCTTCTATTTTGTCGTCTGCATCCACAGGTTCAAATCTTTCGGAACTGACAATTTCGCTCAGTACATCCAAAATATTACGCATTGAATTGTTGCCGGCTGTTTGGATTGCTACTCGTTCTGCTAATTTGTCGGCGGTGGCTAATTCTGTTTGGTCGTATTGCAGCGCTAAGGCTAAGAATGAAATGATTTGGTATGGTGGCAATTCTAAGCTAGCTTGCAGCAAACCGCAGCAAAAATAGCGACATTTGCGAACGGGGTCTGACTGCTGCGGGTCTAGCGGGCCTGGGTAAAGAAATTGCTCGGGGCTAGTGGCAAAAGCATTGTAGTCTTGTTTGGGGATCAGTTGCCGATCGCTCAAAATCTTTAAGGCTGCTTTCAGGTAGTCTGGAGAGTGCGGGCGATCGAGGAATTGCAGCAGTGTTAAAATTTCCCAAGGTACTTGAGAATGTCTGTCCCGCTCTCCCACATCCTCAATTTTAATCCCGTATTTCCGCAAATCAAAGCTTAATCCGTGTTTTTGAGGATTTTCCAGCACTTCTTTGATAAACTTACCTTGTTTGTTTTCCCGCACCAAAATAGCCATCGATTTCAGATTTTCTAACGGCAATTTGGCGCTATTTTCCCCCTCGCTAGCTTCCGCGCCTGAATCGATATCTTTGCCATCCCTGCCAAATTCAAAATCGGTCGGTAAAAATTCCTCGACTAACTCAATTACCCGCTTTCCAATTAACTCAATTGTATGGTAAATATCGCGGGGAGTATGCAATTCTAAGCCTCGACCAATGGGGGCAGGATTTGCATTTTGCTGCGGATCATCGCTGGGTACTGGCTTAATAGTTTGGTCGCGAAAAGGCTGTTCGGTTCCCGCTAATTTTGAGCTATTTACCCATTGCAACATAAAGTTAGCTGCATCGATAATCACCTGGGTGCTACGGCCTGCGCCGTCCATTGTCGCTAACTTATTCTCTACTTCGCACCGATCGCAAAATTGGTTAAAATAAATCGGATCTGCGGGAGTGAAAGTAGAATTAATCGCTTGATTTGGGTCGCCAACTCTGATAAAATTGGGAGGTAAAGTAGGATGCTCGGGATCGATCGCCAATGTTTCCAAAAGCCGAGTCTGCAAAGGTGTAGAATCCTGCGCTTCGTCCTCGAAAACAGCAAATACTTGCTTTTGCTCGATCGCCCTCGCCCTCGGATTGTCCAACACCCGCAAAGCGGCTAAAATCATCTCGTCGTAATCGATGTATTCCCGGCTCCTCAACAAAGCCTGATATTTTTGATATAAACCCCCAGCTACTGCTAAAATCTCATAACCGTCCCCAGTATCAAGAGCGTTCATTTCTAACAACTGTTCGGGAAATAAACCAGAAGATTTCGCCTCGTGAATCACAGTTTTAGCTACCTGCGGCAAAATTTCTGTCCGCAAAACCGATTGTCGCCGCAGCCTCTCCGTTTCCTCTCCGTCGAATTGCTGTCCTTCCAGCAAAACTTGATATCGGCGGGGATTTTCGGCAATCCAAAGTTCTACACAGGTGCGAATTAATCGGTGACTTTGAGTAGGAGTAACTAAGGTTGAATTTTCTAAATTTAAACCAGACAAATCGGGATGGCGCATCGCAATATTCAAAGCTAAACCGTGCAAAGTGTGCACCGCAAAACCGCCTTGAGATAAAGACAATTCTGCCAATCTTTCCCGAATTTTAGCTTTAATATTAGCAGCAGCCGATCGCGTAAATGTCACGACAATTAACTGGCGGCGGCTGTGAAGCCCGTTGCGGGCGATCGCAATTGCCGACGCAGCAGCCATTCCCGTAGACTTCCCGGCCCCTGGAACCGCCGAAACAGCAAGGGGGCCGCCTTGCCAATCCGCCATGTCCTGCTGGCCCGCACGCAAGCTTTCCCGAATTTTAAGGCAAGCTTGTTCTCGCAAAACTGCGGCAAACCCTGATTCTGAAAGCGCTGAGGCTACATCCGGGCGATCGATCTGGGTTGTCGATCGCATAAAATCAGTATCAAATTCATCTGTCATGCGATTTTAGATTTTAGATTTTAGATTTTAGATTACAAAAATATTTGTGGGGTTCAGCCTTTTCAAACGGTATCAGAAACCGAGTTGCTTTAGTGGCCATCGCCTATGCCCAGAACCACACCGTCAATCGAGTTTAGATTTTAGATTTTAGATTAAAGAATTGAATAAAGCGACCCCCCTGAGCAATCCGGGGGCTGGCCATTGGGAGCGAGGAGCTTTTTTCTCGATCCACGGATGAATCCGGGGACTTGTGACCCAATTGTTTTCGGTCATCACACCGATATTTATTGGCTTTCATCTGCGTTCATCTGCGTTTATCTGCGGTTAAAAATCCCAAAGTATTCAACCTCTACCGTTTCAATTTCGGTATCGGCTAAACTAACACTATCTATTGAAGCTTAAATTGAAACCAGCATAAAATTCAATACCCAAGCCTTTTTTAGAGGAGTCACCCAAATGAAAACTCACCTGAAAATCAATTCCCCCCCGCCCAAGCCAAACCCAAACCTAGCCAACAACAGCACAACTCGTTTTGCTGTGGCAGTATTCTTAACTTTATCTTCAGCCATTGCTTTGCCTAGCTGCGGAGGATCTCAACTGACCGGCAGCGCTCCAGGCGGCGCAGCTTCATCCAGCATCCCTGAAAACCAAGTTGCAGCATCGGCTCCACAATCGGCACCAGCACCCGAGCCAGCAGCCCAAAGGTCAAAAACTCCTGGTGCATCAAAAAAAGCAGCAGAAACTCCAGCAACCCGTCCCCAACTGATTAAAAAAGCCCAACTCAGTGTAGTTGTCAAATCTATTGACGCCAGCACTAAATCTGTTACTAATATTGTCGAAAAACAGCAAGGCGATATCTTGGGTTTCCAAAATCAAAAGCCGCCGGATTCGAGTGTCCGCCAAACCGCGTCTGTGCAGATTCGCGTGCCTCAAGAACGTTTAGAAACGACTTTAGAGGCTTTGGCAAAACTCGGAACAGTAGAGAACCGTTCTCTGACGGCTGAGGATGTTACCAATCAATTAGTTGACAACGAGGCTAGACTCCGGAACCTCCGCAAATCCGAGGAAATGGTGTTAAAAATTATGGAGCGATCGGGCTCTGTCGGCGACGTGCTCAAAGCTGCTCAAGAGTTGAGCAATATTCGGGAGTCGATCGAACGCATTGACGCTCAGTTAAAAAGTTTGCGAAATCAAGTAGCCTATTCGACTATTAGCTTAACTCTAGAAGCCGCAGTATCAGCTCAACAAACTCCCGAACCTACTCTAGGTTTGCGGGTGCAGGAAACTTGGGGGAAAGCGACTCATTCTGTGGGTGAATTGACGCTCGGTTTGTTTGCTTTGGGTATTTGGCTGTTGGCTTACAGTCCTTATTTTCTGTTAATTGCGGCTGCGGTTTACGGCTTTAATCGATTTAAGAAACAGGATTCTGTTCCGACAATTCAAGAACCGAAACCGCCTCAGTAGTCAGTAGTCAGTTGACTGTTGACTGTTGACTGTTGGCTGTTGACTGTTGGCTGTTGGCTGATAACAACTAACAACTGATACCTAACAACTGACAACTGACAACAACTAACAACTAACAACTAACAACTGACAACTAACAACTAACAACTCACTAATCATCAATTTGCCATCCATCTTTGGTATAGTCTTCATCCACAATCTTTTTGGGACGCATCACCAGAACAACTCGCCCCAAAATAGGAATATCTGGGGATTGTTCAAACCAGTACAATTCTAAATTGCCCCCGTTATCGGCGAGGAAATAACTGTCAGCATCCCACTGTCTTTGGGCTCGATCGGCAATAATCAAAACTTCTTCAACTTTGCCTTGCAGCGGTACCGGCAATCGATCGCTCATTTCCAAAACAGCCACCGGATCTTCAGCGTTCAAAATTACTTGCCATCCGGGAATCGCCACCCAAGCTCCGGCTCCGGAAAATTTTACCATTCGGAACGGCTCTATTTCCTCCGGCAAAGGCACTGCCAGCAAATCTCTGGTAGAAAGCGGCAATTTGCCCACAACCGGGACAATCCGGGGCAATTGTTCCTCGGTATCGAGCCTGTAGACGGGCAGGCGGGGCGCTTCCCGTCTGGAAACTACGGTAAAATCGACGAGCAACTGCTCGATTTGCGCCCTAGCGGTTTGGCTGCTAGCTAATTTTAAACCCCGAGCAATTAAGCGCGATCGCTCTTGCAAATCGCTTTTCTGTCTCGCCAATTGCCAGCATTGGTAAGCCATAGCATCGCCGGGAGTGTCTGTGAACCCTTGGGGGAGACTCCCGAAGTGCGAAAACTCCTTGATCGCTTTAGCAACTTGGCGAGCATCGTCAACATCCAAATTGTGGGTTAGCATCAAAGCAGCCGCCCCGGCCCGCTCTACTTGAGAGAGAATCCGAAACTCGTATAAGATATCACTACCTTTGCCCAGGAAGTGCGATCGAACTTCGTCTGAAGCCCCAGCATTGACCATGCTGGTGTAGACTTGGGCTGCGACGCTCACTTGATTTTGCTGAATTGGCTCAAAACCAGTTTCTTCAAAAATCCTTTGAGAGTTGTAGCCAGCTTTTAGCAGTGCAGTGCAGGCCTGTCCCCACTCTACCCAAGTGCCTTCTTTTCGGCGGAGCGATCGAATTAACTTTTCGGCATCCACAGCAGTTGTGGAGGATGCAGATGCAGGAGGGGATGAATCTTGCGGTGTATCAGTCATAATTGAATCAAAAACTAGCGCTAAGTTATGTGTGGTTGGATACTGGCAAGGCTCGTGTCGCGGCAGAGCGATAGATTAATAGTAAGTGAGTTATGAGACTATTGTTACAGAATAGTTGCTCGCCTAAATTTACAAAGGGGAGTTTATCGTATTGTTATGGATAATGCCATTTCAGAGCTAGATCAAATTAAACGCCAGCTCATGACCCTACACAGACCGAAAAAGCCCAAAATGCTGGTAGTAGACGACGAACCAGACAATCTGGATTTACTCTACCGCACTTTCCGACGAGATTTTAACGTCCTCAAAGCTGAGAGCGGAATTCGCGCCTTGGAAGTCCTCGGCATCGAAGGGGAGGTCGCCGTCATCATTTCCGACCAGCGGATGCCCGAAATGAAAGGGACGGAGTTTTTGAGCAAAACCGTGCCCCAGTTTCCGAATACGGTCAGAATTATCTTGACTGGTTTTACGGACATTGAAGACTTGGTGGATGCGATTAACTCAGGACAGGTTTACAAGTATATCACCAAGCCTTGGGACCCGAACGAACTGAAAATGGTGGTGCAAAAGGCGGCCGAGACTTATGAAATTCTCAAGCAGCGGACTGAGGAATTGGATCGCGCCCAAAATCAAATACAACTGTTAGCCACAATCATGCAAACGGCTGTGGATTATCCGAGTTTGGAAGCAAGTTTAGATCCAATTGCTACTGCTATAAGTGATAATTTTTTGGCGGACTCTTGCATTTTGCAACTGGTGGAAGAAAATGTTTTAATACCCGTCCAAGGCACTCACACCACTGGTTCAACTGTGGAAAATTGGCTGGCAGATGACCCTCTGGTTCGAGAAGCAATTACCTCTCAAACTATTCAGGGTGCTGTGAATATTGGGATCGACACAGCCTTAGCCAGCCTGCCGCACTATCAGAAATCCGGCATTCAAGCTCACCTGACCATCCCGGTGATTCACAAAGGTCGATCGATCGCCCTGATTTCCATGCAGTGGAAGCAGCCTTGTTCCTTGCGCCCAGACGAACTCACAACAGTTCACCTCGCCGCTCAAGAAGTTGCTTTGGTATTGACGAGTTTTCAGGGTCATTAGTCATCAGTCATGAGTCATCAGTCATTAGTCCTTAGTCCTTAGTTGCCTCTAAGTCTTGAGTTTAAAATGATAGCAAACCAATGAGTTTCGACAAAAGCTCAGCGCTCGCTAACAAATAAAAAAGCATTAATGACTGGCGACAGCATGACATGAATGCACGGATTAATTATTTTTTCCGGCTGACTAATTACAAATTATCAATCACCAATGACAAATGACCGATGACTAATAACGCCGAACAAATTAAAACTATATTTAATCGAATTGCACCAGTTTACAACCAATTGAACGACTGGTTGAGCTTTGGGCAACACCGGATTTGGAAGCAAATGGCGGTGAAATGGAGCAGTGCGGGCCCGGGAAATACTTGTTTAGATTTGTGCTGCGGTAGCGGGGATCTAGCTTTGTTGCTGGCTAAACAAGCAGGGCCGACCGGTTGCGTATTTGGAGTAGATTTTTCCGCCGAACAATTGGCCGTGGCTGCAAGGCGCGATCGACCTTTTCTCACCCCTATAAGTCCCATTTCCTGGGTAGAAGCTGACGCCCTAGACTTGCCTTTTGCTGACAATTACTTCGACTGCGCCACAATGGGTTACGGCTTGCGTAACGTGACTGACATCCCCCGCAGTCTTCAGGAATTGCACCGCGTGCTCAAACCCGGTGCCAAAGCAGCTATTCTCGACCTCCACCGCCCCAGCAATTCCCTAATGCGGAGCTTTCAGCAGTTTTATTTAGACAGTCTCGTAGTGCCCATTGCTCAGCAATTTGGCATGACTCAAGAATATGCTTACATTAATCCTAGTTTAGAAAAATTCCCGATCGGTCAGGAGCAAGTCGCGATCGCCAACAAAGCCGGATTTGCCGCCGCCACCCACTACCCCATTGCTGGAGCTATGATGGGAGTATTGGTACTGGGCAAAGCAATTTAAAATTAAAAATGCTTGCAGTCTAGATCGGCTATCTAACTATAGGGTGTACCGATCCGTGTGCACCTTACCCTATTTTTAATCATTTATGAATCCGTCTGAAATTTGGCTGTTGTTGGCCCCACCTGTAGTGGGAGGAATTATTGGCTATTTCACTAACGATATAGCTATCAAAATGCTGTTCCGCCCCTATCGAGCTATTTACATCAAAGGGCGGCAGTTGCCTTTCACTCCAGGTTTGATCCCCCGCAACCAAGAGCGTTTAGCAAAGCGAATTTCCGACACAATTATGGGTTCCCTGCTGACGCCACAGGAACTGCAAAACTTGGCGCGCCGCCTCCTGCAAACTGAGCGGATGCAGTCGATAATTCTCTGGCTGTTGCAGTTGGCGCTGGATCAGGTAAAAGCCGACGCCGAGCAAAAAACCGCTAAAATTCTCGCAAACATTCTGCGAGATTTGCTGGGGGAATCTATGCCGCGAATTCTAAAAGTTTTGGCGCGCCGGGAAGATTTTTTAGAAGTTCAGCTTAATCAAATTTTCGATCAAGTTTTGCTGGAGATTCAGCTAACCGAATCTCAGGCGGCTCAGCTTGCTGAGTGGTTGTTGCAGGTAGTAATACCACCGGAAGTGCTGCGGCAGGCTTTAATTGACTTTTTGACGGATCGCAATATTTCGATCATCGATGAAGGGTTTCGAGAAAAAACCAGCGGCACTTATTGGGTAGTAGCAAATTTGTTTGGTTTGCGGAACACTTTAACTCGGCTGCGGACTTTTTGTCTTGATGACAGAGAAGCGACAAATCAGCGCTTAGCAGAGTTAACTATTTCTTTGGGGATTCGCGGGCGAATTCAGGAATGGCTGCAAAATTTGTCGATGCAAAATTTACCGGTTTCGACTGTGAGACAGTTGCGAAAAACTATGCGCGACAGCGTTCGCAGCTACGTTCAACAGCGGGGTACAGACGTACTTGAGGGGTTGAGCAAATCTATTGACTGGGAAAATATTTCGCGCTTGCTTCTCAATCGATTGCAAACTTCAGCGGTGATGAGTGCTTCCCTCGGAATTGTCAGCCAAGAACTGGCTTTGGTTTTAGAGCGCTATTTAGAAAGAGATTTAGAAAATATTGTAGCTCAGGCTATCCCGATTTTGAATATCGACCAAGTGATTGTCGATCGAGTAAAAGGTACTTCTCCTGAAGAGTTGGAGTTAGCAATTCAGGGAATTGTTCAAAGCGAGTTGCAGGGAATTGTAAGTTTAGGAGGGATTTTGGGTGTTTTTGTCGGCTGTTTGCAGACAGTTGTGGTTTGGATTCAGCGATGATTTATTTCGGCAGTTGTGAGATATTTGTTGTAGTCTAATATTCACTCTCTCTGGCGCACCCACTACCAAAAACGCGGTTTTTCGGCAGTAGTTGCCACCTCAGCCAGAGGGTGTTTGGTAGAAACCGGGTTTTTGTGGCCCAATCTTAATTTACTTATTTCCTAAATCTATGCCAGCCCCAAATTCGGACGATCGTACAAACATCCCAAAAAACCCGCGCAACCTCAGCCGCCAACAATACGAGCGTTTGACCGCAGAAATGGCCACTCCCTACCGGCCTCTGCGACAGTTTGTTTACATAGCTTGTGGCGCTTCCGGCTTTATCGGCGGCTTGGTTTTCCTCGCTAAAATTGCCTCTGGCCGGGAAATTAGTTCTGCTTTGCCTAATTTTGCCCTCCAAGTCGGAGTTGTGGCCCTGATGGTGTTCCTGTTTCGCTGGGAGCAGCGCGCCGAGGGTCGATCCCCGAAGTCGAAGTAACAAAAATTTACAAATCGAGACAAAAATCTATCTGAGGCAAGGAAAAGTTAGAAATATAAAGAAATTATTATAAAATCCTGGTTTGCCAGCGATCCCTGTAATTATAATAATGTGGGTTCAATTGGGGTCAGCAAATTTAAAGGCCCTAATCATAAACCGCTTGTAATTCGTTCAATTGGGGTCAGCTTTCATAAAGACCCTAAATATATAAAATAAATTTAAGCCCAGCGCCAGCCTTCACTGATAGAAGAGCTGGCGTTCGGCATTTTGCTAGGCTCGGGAGATTGGGAGAGAGAATCAGTAGGGTGCACACTCCGCACAGAGAGGCCCGTACAAGCGCCCTGAACCGAGTTTTGTGCCTATCATCCGATATAGGTAATACCAGTTCCCAAAAATCATGCAACTGTAGGCTCGTGCTCCAAACGCGGAGAATCATCAGTCATGTGCAAATCTAAAATCTAAAATCTCTCTAAAATGTCAAATGGTATAACTGCTTGGGCGCTCAAATAATTTGGTATTTCCCAAAGACCTTAGCCTGTGCAGTAATTAATGAGATGTGTCAAAGTCGAAGTAGAAAAAGATGTTGGGAGATTTTACTATGGGCCGATCATTTTTCAAAGGGCGGTGGGCATTATTTTTGGCAGCAGGCGCGGGAATTGTATTTTACAGCAATGCTGGGGCGGCTGCCGAAAAGGTAGTGCTCAAATACAGTGCGATCCGAATGACTTTACCCGTCAGCGAATTAGAAATTTTTGCAGAAACTGGGCAAATGTCGCCCGCGTTAGAAATGCTGCTGGGAAAGGCAAAAAAAGACCCGGAAGCGGTTCGCAACAGTCTGACGAGACCAGTAAAAGTCAGTCAAAGCTTTTTGGATCGGACCCTTAACAGCAAGGTTGGGGAAATAATTCTCGATGAAGTCGGTCAGGTAATTCGCACTCCTTCTGGGAATGCAAATCGAGAAGCTTTGCGCGAGGCCTTGGTGCTGTCTGCAACTAATGATAACGAGATTACACTGCTGGAAGCGATGAAGAATTATCCTACTCCAGAAGTTTATGTTGAGGGCGATCGCTTAGTTGAAGCTTACGGTCAACTGGTAGCTTTGTCAGAACAATTGGGCGGCGTTTCAGAACGGCTGCAAGACATTTTGAACAAGATTCGCCTGCCTAGACTGTAGCAGATGGTGTCAAGGAGGGTGGATGCGTGCGAGCGATCGCACAATTTTTCTGAACCTGCATAAATTAAAGCGGAGTCACATTTAATTTGGGCAAAATTTGCCTAAATTTAACACGACTTTAAAAAGGAATGCAACGGTAGACAAGCTTCAAACCTAACGGGAATCAGGCATTCTCAAATCTCCAATCTCAAATCGTATAAGTTGGCTGTAAAAGAAGTGTCGGGATAAACGTTCGATGCTTGACACAAATTTAAAATAAAATATATATATTTTGATTAAGAAAACTCTGTAAGTAAAAAATAGGGAAAGACCTTGTGTATCCCCCATAAACTGAAATACGATCGGGTGGACATTGCAGATTATCTATCTTAAGATAGATCAACGCTGTCAGAGTCAGGCGCTTGGGGAAAAACCACGGGTAATTAGTAAGCTCGTACTATAACAGACACTATTACGCAACCTATACGCCAAAACTCTTGACTAAAAAAAGTTGAAAAAAAAAGGTGAGATACTGTATTAATTAACAGCACCTCAATTTCCAATAAAACCGTACTTGCTAGAATAGTCCACTTTCACTCTATCGACCGTATTTACTGGGTAACATTAGCAACATGAACAACAATCCTATTCGTTCAAAAGACCGTTTCTTGGTTTTCGGTGCTCCGGCGATCGAAGATGCTGAAATTCAAGAAGTGGTGTCAACCATGAAAACAGGTTGGTTGGGTACAGGCCCGAAAGTCATGAGTTTTGAAAATGACTTCAAAGCTTACAAGGGTTCCCAGTACGCCATAGCTGTCAATTCCTGTACGGCGGCACTGCACTTGAGCATCCTCGCTGCTTCGTTACAACCGGGGGATGAAGTCATTACTACTCCAATGACTTTTTGCGCTACAGTTAATGCCATCATCCACGCGGGGGCAACACCGGTACTGGCGGATGTAGATCCGGTGACAATGAATATTGACCCGGCTCAAGTCGAAGCTAAAATAACTTCAAAAACTAAAGCAATTTTGCCGGTTCACTTCGCAGGTCGTCCCTGCGATATGGATGCGCTTTGCGAGATTGCTAGCCGTCACAACTTGAAGTTAATCGAAGACTGTGCTCACGCGATCGAAACGGAGTACAAGGGACGGAAAGCAGGCACCTTTGGCGACTTCGGATGCTTCAGCTTTTATGTCACCAAAAACATCACGACGGGCGAAGGAGGAATGATTGTGGCCGGCCGTCAAGAAGACGCCGACAGGCTCAAAATTTTAGCGCTGCACGGTATGAGCAAAGATGCTTGGAAGCGCTTCGGAGACTCGGGTTACAAGCACTACCAAGTGGTGGAAGTCGGTTTTAAATACAATATGATGGATCTGCAAGCTGCGATCGGCATTCATCAAATGAAACGAGTCACCCCTTATTGGCAGCGGCGGGAGCAGATTTGGCAGCGCTACAACGAAGCATTTGCGGATCTGCCGATTACTTTGCCCGCAAACCCCGAACCGGATACCATTCATGCTTATCACCTGTACACCATTCTGGTAGATGAAGCCAAAGCAGGAATCAGCCGCGACGAGTTTCTCAACGCTATCAATGCTGAAAATATCGGTGTCGGCGTACATTACATGAGTATGCCGGAACATCCTATCTATCAACAAATGTTTGGATGGCAGCCGGAAGACTATCCGAATGCTAGCTACATCGGACTGCATACAGTTAGCTTGCCCATTTCGGCCAAATTAACAGATGCAGATGTGGAAGATGTAATTGCGGCTGTTAAAAAGTGTTTGGCGATCGGCAAAACTAAGAATCCAGCTTTAGCAACAGCAGGCTAAAGTCCTGAAATAGGTTGTCCTTAAAACATCCGAGCTGTTTTTTCAGAAAAGCAGCTCGGATGTTTTTTTCTCCACAACGCCCTTTACAAGCTAATGAGCGGCAGCTCGCTTTAATTAAACGTAAAATCCGATCCCTTTTAGAGTCCCGACAACTAGGCGCGAAGTTGGAGTTCTCGGTATTCTGTCTTTTTAAGTGGTATTACTTAACAAATCCGGCCTTAATACCCGGTCGCTTATCTTAGCCCGTAAGATTCAGGACGAAAGTATGTGTAGCAGCCATTTAAATTATCTAGTTATATACAATGGTTAAAAACCCTTATTTAGTATGATGCTAAACATAGTTAAAAATTTTTCCCTGCCTTTTGGATGCTACTATTTAATTTAAAAAAAAATCTTATATAGCGAAAAGACATAGTTTTTTTCTCAGGGCCTTGTCAGTGATTTCACTTAAATGTTATCCTGGCACGGTAGAATCACAGCCCCGTTACGGAATCTCCTTTTATTTAAAATGAGACTGCTCTGCAAACAGAGGATGGCTGTTCAATGTCAATGTTTAGAAAAAATCTGAAAAACCTTAGTTAACGGAAGATTAACGCTATGTTAAAAGTGAGTGCTTTATTCCCAATTCATTGCAATGACAGAGCCATCAGTCACGTATTTTTTTCAGTATGCAAAGAATGGCAAAAGCCGGATCTGAAGGCTCGCATGGTTGTCCCGACTTGCGAGCCCTCCTGTCGCGACTCAAATATAGTTGAAGCAATTCCGTCCTTTCTGAAAAAACTGTATTACCGCAGCCCTAGTGCTCCCAAAATCAAGACAGAGAAGCGTTTTCTCAAAGATATCAAAAATTTTGATGCTGCCTACTTGTGGCCCGGTATCTCATTAGATACTGTACGGAGTGTTAACCAGCAAAGTAAGCCAATTTTTTGGGAGCGAGTTAATAGTTGCCAAAGGCAAGCTAAGAGTATCCTTGACGATGCTTACTCTCGCTTGGGATTGCAACCTCAACACGCAATTACCCCAGAAAAAATCCAGAAGGAAGACCAAAAACTCAAGGTAGTTGACTTTCTGTTTTGTCCTAGTCCGATAGTAGTAAAATCGTTCCAAGAAGCCGGAGTTCCTGAAGAGAAACTGCTTTTAACGACTGAAGGTTGGTCGCCAGAGCGTTTCCCCAATTATCAATCCCAAAAACCCCCCTCAGAGGAAGTTAACGTCCTTTTCCTAGGCTTTGCCTGTGTCCGCAAAGGGGCTCACCTGCTGTTGCAGGCTTGGGAGCGAGCTGGCATTAAGGGAAAGCTGACAATTTTTGGCTCGCTCGAACCGGCGATCGTTCAAACTTGCAGCCATTTGCTGAAACGTTCTGATGTAGTTCACTTTGATTATGCTTTGGACTACAGTTCTGCCTATCGCCAAGCTGACTTTTTTGCCTTTCCCAGTCTGGAGGAAGGTAGCGCACTCGTTATCTATGAAGCAATGGGTCACGGTTTGCCGATTCTCGCTTCGCCGATGGGAGGAGGCGGTGTTGTGCGTGATGGTATTGACGGCATAATTCTCGATCCTTACGATACAGACGCCTGGGTGGAGGGACTGCGAAAACTATCTCATTCTCCTGAGTTGCGTGCGAAGATGGGAGCCGCCGCCCGCCAGCGAGCTTTGGAATTCACTTGGCCACAAGTTGCTGCTAGGCGCGGAGAGCAGATTCTGCAAAAAATGAACGCAAAATGACAACTAAATAGGACAGGGCTGACGAAGAGTCGTGATTTACTAAAATACTTAAGAAACGACTCTTCGTCCTGACTACTTGCCTGATGGTGGTTATATAACAGGACTACATATACAGCGGTTCCCGATGTTAAGAGGTACAGTAGCAACACTTAGTAAACCAATTTTTTAAATGTACAGGATTGATTAAGTGGAGGGCCACCGCGATGATTCTATCAATCTTTTCTGGGGTCGTAGGAGCAAAAGGTTCGCAAAAAAGATTTAAGTTGTGACCACCAAAGTTCAATGGGATTAAAATCACGAGAGTAGGGGGATAAATAAATAACACGCGCACCCACAGCTTCAATCATTGGTACAATCGGCGCAACTTGATGAGCTGGTAAATTATCCATCACGACTACCGATCCTTTCCATAATTGAGGGCATAAACAACGCTCGATAAATACAGAAAATGCTGCTGGGTCCATTGAATCATTCAAGGTCATTACTGCTAGCACTTTGCTTAAGCTAATTGCACCAATAACTCTCACTTTAGCTGCTCGATAAAATGGCTTGAAATCACAGGCTCTTGTTCCCACCCGTGAGCGGGCATGAGTTCTATTCAAACGAGCGCATAATTCCGGTTTCGTCCAGAAATACGCTTGTTTTCATGTGGGACATCTTTGATTTTTACCCAATATTCCTCTCTTAATTTTAGGACTCTTTCTGTCCCTGCTTGGCTACTGTACCAGGTTTTTTTTTTACGATTGAGTCCTAATTTTTGTAGGTAGCGGCTTAGGGCACTCCGACTCACCCAATTTCCAGTTTGCTGTGCAAATAATTCACACAACTCAACCAAAGTTGCATCAGTGATGAGCCGCCACCAATGCTTTAACTTCAGCCTCTGCATTGGTCAGATGACTCAATTGTGGTTTCCCCCTCTGTTTCGGTTGTAAGTTACCCTCAGCTTGTTGCTGTTTAACCAGTTTTTGTACTAGGCTTTTACGCTCCACCAAACCTGGCAGCCACTTTTCTGATTGAGATCTTTTCTGCCAAGTGTGCTGTCACTATTTTTTTTCGCTCGATCCAGGGAATATGATTTCATAGGCTTTGACTATTCACTCATTCAAGGTACCTCATAACAGCGAGAAACGCTATAAGTCCAACTCAAGTTTAATTAGAGCGACCTAATTATTAACTTTGTCTTGAGTTGTAGGCTCCTGAAGCTAGTCGTTTTTCCAATAACCACTGCTTGCTTTCAGGAGAATCCTCCAGCCAGCGATCGATCAATTCCGCCCATTTGACCGGCAAACGCAACTCATCCCAGGTTGAGTGAGAAGCGACAGAAATATTGTGGTAAAGCGCTGAATCCGAAATAACTTTTTCGATACATTCTGCTAAAGCCAGAGAGTTCCCCGCCTCAAAAATCATCGAATTAATACCGTGCTTTAAGTGGGTTTTAAACATCGGGTGATCCGAAGCTACTATCGGTGTTCTAGTGCGTAAGGCGTGCTGAATTGTCAGGGGAAAACCTTCGGGATATTCGTGCCTGCTAGTAACTAACACGAGATCGGATTCTCTCATTAAAGGTTCTAAAGTCTGAGTTGGCACGAGTCCCATAAAATCTACACAATCTTTAATTTGCAACTCTTCGACTCGCTGGGCAAAAAACTCATCTTCACCTTTACCTGCCATTTTTAAGTGAACTGATATATTATTCCGTTCTCTTAACTTTGCTACGGCTCTCAATATATCGCCCACTCCCTTACTCTGTACTAACGAACCAGCGTAAAAAAGTTGGATTTTTTTGATTTCCGCAGGGAGTGTTTTCGGCGACAAAGAGCCGGGATTGGTCTCTAAGAGGAAGTCCCATGGAATTATTTTATCAGCTTTTACTCCTATTTGTTTGAACAATAAAGATGAAGTAATGCCGTAAGTTCCCACCCACTCTATTTGCTTGTTATTCAACAATTGGGATAGGAAATAGTTGCGGTATTTATCGCGCCAACTGTTTGTTGCAATAGATTCGGCAAATACAGCGATGGTTCTAATTGTGTTTTTAATTGCCCAATTAAAAACGGGGGGAATAGTCGTCCGCATGATTAAATGAGTGGGATTTTGCTGGGCAATTAACTCGATCAATTTTTGGGGATCAATTTTGTAATTAAATCCGCAACCGATCGCCCGCACGCCGTTCTCTAGAACTCGATCGTCAAATTTTGGTGTCATGCAGCAAATAACCGTTACTGACTCAGCTCGTTTTGCCATCTCGGTAACGGCATCAACACAATATTTTTGAGCGTAATATGTTTCGCTTCCTCCTGTGGCTAGGCGTTCAAAAGCTTCTGCGTAATCGCCGGCATACTGAACTATGACTAAGCGCATTTTCCTCAACTGTGGTTGTACAGTATTTAATAGGACTTACGGTGCAAAAGATGTGTAAGCAGGTTGATTGGGACGATTTGATGTACCGCCACGACCCCACTATTAATTTTACTTTGCTTTAGCCTTATTATAAAGAGTTTCGGCAACAGTCACGTCAATAGATAGCGGCGGCAGCCGCTTTGTATGGGGGGTTTCAGGCTAATTTTCTCTTGAATTGTCTGAGAGTGTGTGGCCAGTAGGCTGCCGAAATTAATCCACACTCCGTAAGCAGAAATACTGCCCCCTGCAATTTGATGCCCGAAGTTCCGATCGACACTCACTCTCGACACTCACTCTCGACACTCACTGTCGGCACTCACATAGCATATTGGAGGGGATGCCAGCAGAATTTGCCTGTAAAATTCACAAACCGTGACAATATTTGGTTTTAGGGTACTCAATAAGCCAAAGTTTCTAAAGTTTCCCGCAGATAGGAACGAACCTGCTGATCGATGGTGGCATTTTGCTGCTGACGCTCAAAATTGAGTTCTAGCTGCCAGCGTTGAAATCCTGAACTTGCGCCGATCGCGGATTTGAGACTGCCCCAGATTTCAGAATCTTCGCACAGCTCGATCGGCTCTGTGGCTTGAGGTTCTTCTGCGAGCGGTAGATAATTCGCCATATTGTTATACCTCTGTTTTAATCCCTTGTAAGGATTGAAAGCTGACTTTGACACTCTCTATTATAGATTCTTCTCTCCAGATAGCCAATATAAAATATCCACAATCTGGGATTAAAAATTAAATATTAAGACTATTAATAATCTCTATCCAAAGAGGGGCCTTACCTATTTTTTTCAAAGCATACCTCTGTACAAATTAAAGTAGCTTAAACTACAATTCTCCCCCTCTTAATTTTTTATTTCACTTTTTTTCGCTCGACTCTTCGGGTAGAGATAGAACGCCGTTGGTGTCAGCAGGTTTTGGGTTGACAAGACTGCCGACTGACGAATTCCCTATGCCGGATGCTGGCCCAATTGACTCTACGGGTGCAGCCACAGCGGCAGTTGTCTCGGCTGCAAAAGCCGGCAAAAGTCGATCGACTTGCCAAGGCGCGATCGTAAAATCCTGCCGAATTTTTTCTAAAACATGAGGCTTTGTCGCTGCAAATTCTGATTCCGGCGTGAGCAAAACCGCCATGACACTAGCAGACACCTGCAAAAACAAATTGCTAGCTAAAAAAGCAGAAGCTGCCAACAACAATCCAGCCCACCGCCAGGAAGGAGGAAAGGGAGCCACCGAAGCGGCTATAGGAGCCAATCGGTAGAGTTGCCACAAAATTACTGCCAGCAAAACAGCGACAAAAAGAGCGATTCCTTGATTTAACTTTGTTTTAAACCGAGTCAGAAGTCGGTGCTGCACAGAAGTTAAATTCTGCGGTTTTACCGCCACAACTAAAATACTAAAAATGTAAAAAGGGCGGAACCACTGCATCCACAGTACAGGAACAATACCTGCTACAGCTACTAAAAATATTTCTAACCAGACAGGGAGCTGGGGAGAACCCACTGCGAGTCCCAGCAAGCACAGCCCCAGGAATATCGGCAGTGTAGCCGCCCCAGAAAGGTGAATCCACAAAAAAGGATCTGACCAAAAAGAACGCACTTTAAATAATTATGAGTTATGAGTTATGAGTTTTGAATTTGGAGAGTCGGGGACGCACTTTTGACCCAGAAACCCGGTGCGAAGAGTACATTTCTAGCGGTCAAACCGAGCATTTTGGGAGGAAACTCTGTTGATTGGCGTAAGTCTTATTTTAGTTTTAAGTTTTGAATTTTCAGCAACAGCCAAGACGATTAGGACGTTGTTAATTGCTAACATCTTTGCTTTTATTGCTTCTTCCTTCTCTCCTAGATAACTAAAACCTTCTTCCTTCTGCTATAAGTTAAAAACCAAAGTTGCGAGTGATGAGTTTCGGAGTATTGAGTGAAGAGAAGAGTTGCGAGCGAGCGGCAATTTGGTTGCCTTCACTCAATACTTCTCTTCCAACTCAACACTCACAACTCAAAACTATTGAGAGAGAGTCCGGCGCTTAGTAACCATCCGGTAGGCTTCAATCATATCGCCATCCGCCCAGTCGCTAAAGCCGCTCAAGGAAATGCCGCATTCAAAGCCAGCATTGACTTCCTTGGCATCTTCCTTCATCCGTTTGAGGGAGTCGAGGACACCTTCGTAAACGACATTGTTGCCCCGGCGCACCCGCACCTTACAGTTACGGATGACTTTGCCAGAGAGTACCATACATCCAGCCACAGCCCCGCGACCGATCGCGAAGACAGCGCGCACTTCGACTTGACCCAAAGGTTCTTCCACCAGTTCGGGTTCCAGCAGGCCTTCCATCGCCCCTTGAATATCATCCAAGAGGTTGTAGATGATGCTGTATTCCCGCACGTCTACGCCTGCTTGGTCAGCGGCGAGGCGAGCGTCGGTGGCGAGAGTAGTATTGAACCCGATAATTACAGCATTACTTGCTGCAGCGAGGTCAATATCCGTTTCTGTAATTTCCCCAGGAGCAGATAGCAGCAGTCGGAGTTGAACTTCTTTTTGAGGAAGTTGAGTCAGAGCGCCGACAATTGCTTCGAGGGAGCCTTGGACATCTGCCTTCAAGATCAAGTTGAGTTCCTTGAGAACGCCTTCCTTAGCTTGTTGAGAGAAGCCGCTGAGGCTGATCCGGCCGCCTTGCAGCAGGCGGGAATCTCGTTGGGAGGTAGCTCTTCCAGTGGCGATCGCCGCAGCTTCTTTTTCGTTTGCGAAGACATCAAACTCGTCTCCGGCGCGAGGAACTTCCCGCAGCCCCAGGACTTCCACCGCGAAGGATGGAGTTGCTTGGTCTACGCGCTCGCCCCGGTCATCGATCATTGCGCGCACCTTGCCCAGAGCCGAGCCTGCGACCACAATATCGCCCACTCGCAGAGTGCCGTTCTGCACCAGCAGAGTTGCCACAGGCCCCCTTGCCTTGTCGAGGTGAGCTTCAATCACAGTACCCTTAGCCGGTCGGTGTGGGTTGGCGTTGAGGTCTTCCATTTCCGCCACTGTCAGAATCATTTCCAACAGCGTATCTAGGTTTTCGCCGCGGATCGCGCTGACTGGAACCATCGTGATATCGCCGCCCCAGTCATCTGCGACCAAGCCGTACTCAGTAAGCTCTTGCTTCACCCGTTCCGGCTGAGCACCCTCCTTGTCAACTTTATTGATAGCCACGACAATTGGCACTTTCGCCGCTTTCGCGTGGCTGATCGCTTCAATTGTCTGGGGTCGCACGCCGTCGTCCGCCGCCACCACCAAGATGGCGATGTCCGTAACCCGTGTTCCCCGAGCCCGCATCGCTGTAAAGGCTTCGTGACCGGGCGTATCCAAAAATACCACCTGCTGGCTCTTGCCTTCGTGTACCACATCCACGTGGTAAGCACCGATGTGCTGGGTAATGCCCCCAGCTTCTCCCTGAGCCACCTTGGTTTTGCGGATCGAGTCGAGCAAGGTAGTTTTGCCGTGATCCACGTGACCCATAATCGTTACTACTGGCGGACGGCGTTCGAGGTATTCCAAATCCGCTGCGTCCAGCATCTCGATCACTTTGATAGCTGGGGCTACTTTTTCTGGGGTTTCCACCTCTACGCCCATTTCTTCGGCTACCATCCTCACCGCTGGAATGTCCAAGGTTTCGGTAATATTGACCGCAATTCCTTTAGAGAACAGCCGCTTAATAATTTCGGTTTCGGGAACAGCCAGAGTAATTGCTAGTTCTTGAACGGTCATCGGCCTGCTCAGCAGGAGCTTTTCTGGACGTTCTACCTTAGCTTCGGCTGTTTTGCCCCGGTTGCCGCGTCCCCCGCTGGAACCTGAAGAAGAACTTTTATCGTGAGAAGGGCCTGGTCTCTTATTTTTTCCGCTGCTTCCAGGTGCGCCCGGAGTTGGTGTTGACTTGGGTGCTGCTTGTCCCTTCGCTTTAGCTGGGCGGGCTAGGGACAGGCTGACCGTGACTGGTGCTGGCAGATCCAAGCCGTTTTCTAAGTCCTCGTCATCCTCGTCTATGGGTTTGAGGCGAGAACGTTTTGCCTTAACTGCCTTGGCAGCTTTGGCAGCATCTGAGTTTTCGTCATCATCTTCTTCCCAAATGACCGATGTCTTTTTGGCAGGACGAGGGAGGGAGGGCCTTTCGAGGAGAGGAATCTCCAGCAACGGCGTATTATCTTCTTCATTGTCATCAGTGTCATCCCCTATGGCTCCGGTGTCACCGCCGCGGCTACGCAGCCCGGTAGCTGACGTTGCGGGGGCCAGGCTCCGGCGCGGGCCACCGGGCTGGGGTCGATCGGCAAGTGGAGTTTTGACTGGGCCACCAGCCCCTTCCCGGCGCGGTCTTTGCGCGTCGCGGGATTCGGTACCTCCCGGTGTAGGTCTGCTGGGGCGGCTCGGTTTAGCCGGCGCTTCCAGAGTTTCTGACTGTTCTGATTGCTCTTGCTCGGTTCTTGCAAGTTTGAGTACCGGCTTGTTCCCCAGATTTTGTGGGGTACGGCTAGCCGACTCTGATGCCCCTCTGACTGGCGGCGACGTGAGTTTGGCCGACGGCGCGGGAGGGGCGATCGGCGGTTGCTTGGTGCGTTCGGGAGCCTTTTCCGACGGCGGTTGAGGTGCTGTAGGTGCCTGAGCCTGGGCGGTTGTTTCCGGGGCGATCGCACCTACAGTTTCCGAAACTGTTTCTGACACTGTTTCTGACACTGTTTCTGACGGAGCCGCCGGGACAGCGACATTTGGCTTCGACAGTACAGGTCTATTGATATTCGGTTTAGCTGGAGGCTGGAGTTGTTGAGCTGCAGGCGACTTGGGAGGAGTTGCCACGGTTGCCGCGGGCTGGTCTTTGTTCTCCTCGTTGCCTGCAGGCTGGGAGTTTGCACCAGCCGGGCGTACTTTTGGACTGCGTATTTCTAAAATTTGCTGCTTTTTTTGTTGGTCGTTAGGGTGAGGGCCAGATTCTCTAGATGGCGCTGCTGCTCTTTCGGGTGGAGCTGGCTTGCCGGGGGAAGAGTGGCTACTGGCTACGTATTTTTCCGCCGTTTTGCGAATGCGCTCTGCTTCTGATTCTGTAATTGTGCTGCTGTGGCTCTTGACTGAAATATTGAGCCGCTCGCATACTGCCAAGATGTCTTTATTATCCAAATTTAGTTCCCGTGATAATTCGTAAATTCTTACTTTGCCGTTGTTCATCCACTCTGCCCTCTTTTGTGCCAACCAGTTTTTACATTGTGATTTTTTGTTCTAATGACGACATCATTCGCTGTGATTGATTCAGTGTCAGGAATCGGGGTTTTGGTACTCGCTCAGCAATTTTATCTAAAAGATGCAACTCGCTGAAGTCTGCGGTTGAAGAATTCTCAAGTCTGTTTGGGAACTTGGAACTCCGAAGTCTGAGTTTTGGCAAAACCCACTCTCTCAAGCTTCAAAGTTTGCCTTTCCACCTTGAGGATACCTCTGCTAGTACCCTACCCTTATCTAATCTGACACAAATCTTTCCAGACTGGTGGGCAGATCGGATTGGGGTTTTATAGCTGGCGCTACCGGTAATTACTGGTAGGGCTGCCAAGAGGGTTTATACAGTCGATACCGAACTATTGTCGGTTTTTCGTCCGGCCCGGCCAGAGTAAGATGTACAGTCAGATGTGGCTAAACGCTGCCAAAGTGTTTGGTACAGTTCGTCAGACACAGGCGCTTTGAGCGATCGCCCAAGTCGATTTTTTTTCTGAGCTGCTTTGAGGCATTCTGCTTCCCGACAAAGGTAAGCAGAACGGCCCATGCCACGATCTAATTGTACCTGATGAGAAGGATAGAGCCTGACTACTCGCCAAAAAGCTTCCTTAGGAGCTATTTTTCGACAACTTGCACAGCACCGGTAGTTCGGTTTCATTTCTTGTGAGAGGGGGAGTAGGGGGAGAGGGGGGAGTAGGGGACAAGTCCTCCTGGTCTCCCGAAGAGAGAAAATCTTGTAAATGTCACAGTTTTTAGACTGCGGCTTCGGTTTCCTCCGTGGCGGCTGCCTCCTCTTCCTCAAATTCTGCGGCTTCCTCGTCGCCGTCGTAGTCGCCCGCTTCGTCTGCATCGTAGTCGCCTTCTAGTTCTTCGAGCCTAGTTGCTTCTGCTGCCAATTTGCTGTCTTCGGCGGCGCGATCGTACTTAGCAATATCTTTGATATCGATTTTCCAACCGGTTAGGCGGGCTGCGAGGCGGACGTTCTGACCTTCTTTGCCAATGGCAAGACTGAGTTGGTCTTCAGCGACCAAAATGTGAGCTCTCCTGCCTTCTGGAGCAACTAAACGCACTTCATCTACTCTAGCGGGACTCAGAGCGTTGGCAATATAAGTTGCGGGGTCTGGAGACCAGCGGATCACGTCGATTTTTTCGCCGCGCAATTCGTTGACTACTACCTGAATCCGCGATCCCCGCGCTCCGATGCAGGCTCCTACGGGGTCTACGTCGCGATCGAGAGTATCAACTGCTATTTTAGTCCGGGGGCCGACGTGCCGGGATGGCGGATTTGCCTCCCTGGCTACGGCGACAATCCTCACCACCCCGTCTTCTATTTCTGGTACTTCGTTAGCAAACAGGTAAACCACCAAACCTGCGTCGGCTCTAGAAACAAGTAACTGCGGCCCTCTAGTAGAGCCTTCGCCTACCTTTTTGAGATAAACCTTGAATGTAGCGTTGGCCCGATAATTGTCGTTGGGCAACTGTTCGCGCTTAGGGAGTTCGGCATCTACTTCTGGCTGACCGAAGCTGCTGGTAACTGCTAAAATTACCGACTGCCTCTCAAACCTGAGCACTCTTGCTTGAAGAACAGTTTCTTCTAAATCTTTAAACTCTTCTTGAATCATTTTGCGCTGTTGGTCGCGCAGTTTTTGAGCGAGAACTTGTTTGGTCTGGATGGCGGCCATGCGACCAAATTCTTTTTGATTTGGTGTTACGTCTACGAGCACGATGCTCCCAGGCTGAGCTTCCGTGGCTACTTCTTGCACTTCAGAAAGTGAGATTTCGTGATCGGGATTGATGACTTCTTCGACAATAGTTTTGTTGGCTAAAACGCGGAAACCTTCTTGTTCTGCGTCGAGTTCTACATCAAAGTTGTCGAAGTATTCTTCGCTGAAGTGATCGAGTTTTTGGGTACGGCGGTAGCGTTCGTATCCTTTGAGCAGGGCTTCTCGCAAGGCTGCTTGGACGGCGTGTTTGGGTAAATTGCGTTCTTTGCTAATACCTTCGACCATTTCTTTTAGTCCGGGCAGGGGAACCATTGACATATAAAACACTCCTTTTTTGCTGTGGTAATAAGTAACTGGTAATCGGTAATTGGTAATGGGAAAATTTCAAGCAGAAGTGATGACAGAGGAGTGATGAGTTACTGGATAGGATTAGGGGAACTCGGTGCTCTAACAATTTATTTGTTATTCCTATTCAACCCGCTGCTACAGATATGATTGTTAAAAATTAACTCGCAGCCAAGCGTTTTCAGCTTGCTGCGAGGCAATCTCAAAACTCAAAACTCAAAACTCAAAACTCCAAACTCCAAACTCAAAATTTCCCTTTACATCTTTTTTCCTTCGTCTAGTTCAACTTTGACAATCTGAGGGCGGGGAATTTTAACCTGTCGCCCTTTTTGATTGAGATAAACCGCTGTTTCATCCCGGCCCAGGAGTAGTCCTTTCCACTCTTTGATTCGCGAGTCCGGTTCGGTGGTTGTGGCTGTCACGGGGAAACCTTTAAAGGTAATGAATTCTCGATCGCTGCTGAGCAATCGGGATATTCCGGGACTGGAAATCTCTAGCACGTAGGCATCGGGTATGATGTCGGCTGCCTCTAACTCAGCATCGAGGGCTGTGCTCATGCGCTCGCAGTCGGCTAAACCAGTGTCTTGTTGGAGGTTGCGGATGTCTACCCGCAAGACGGGAGGATTTTGGTTGGTGTGAAACACTGCTCCCACTACTTCCAATCCCAGTGTTTCCGCAACGGGGGTAGCTAAGTCTATGATTTGTGGGATTAGGGGATGAGTCATATCGAATACTTCAGTTAAAACTCCTAAACTCGGACACGGGCAAGGAAAAATTTGGTGTTGAGATTGCTTGGCTTTGAGGTGGTTTGATTAGGTGGCTGCGACTTTCGTCTTCAACTTTGGGACTTACCCAACATCCCAGCAGGGGATCTCAAGCGGGGGTGTACCCCTACTAAATCAGTCCTCAACTTGCAAGTCAGACGCCCTGAGCTCTTTTCCTGCGACTAATGCAACAAAAAAAGTGGGCTTGACCCACTCCTAGGTAAAACAATTTCTTCCAAGAAGTTTGAGGACTTCTTCTGATCGAAGGGAGGCCTCAGTTCTCAGTTTAGCTCGATCGCCCGCCCGGTGACAAACCGAACCGGCATCGGCGGACTGTCCGAGGGCAGAAGGGGAGAGCTGACAGGGGAAATAAGGACGACTCGATCACCGTTTTGCAGTGGGGTGGGGCGAGGGCAAATTCCTGGTTGATACCGAAGCCGGTGCGATCGATCCTAGAACAGGCGCGCAGTGGCACTCAGGCGTTCTAGGACTTGCGATACGGGAGTTTCTTTAGGAAATTCTAATTTCAGTTGGGACAAGCCCTCTGCTTCTTGATAGGGGGTGAAGAGCTTGACAGTGATGGTGATGGGTAGATTCGACATGGGCGATCGCCAAATTAACGGTATATTGACAAAACAGCCAAACTAAGATTCACCCTAAAAAATTCCCATTACTAATGCTGAATGGGAAGCTCAATTACAAACTCTACCCCCCATTCTGGCGAGGAAATGCAGGTCAGCTTACCACCATGTTTTCGTTCTACGATCTCACGGCTAATAGACAAACCTAAACCTGTCCCTTTACCTACTGATTTAGTAGTAAACATCGGCGTGAATAAATGCTGCATTACTTCCTGAGTTATGCCAACCCCATTATCAGCAATCCGAATCACCACTCTGTCATCCTGAAGCATTTCAGTGCAAATCCGAATCTGTGGAGTGTCATTGCCCTGTTTCTTTTCCCCGCACAGCGGACAACTGATCGTAGACTCTTCTAAAGCATCAATTCCATTCGCCAATATATTCATAAATACCTGATTAAGTTGCCCCGGATAACACTCTACTAGCGGCAATTCCCCATACTCTTTAATCACTGCAATTCCTGGAAAACTTCCTTTAGGTTTCAGTCGATGCCCTAAAATTAATAAGGTACTATCTAGCCCATCGTGAATATTCACTGGCGTTAGTGCCGATGTATCCAACCGAGAGAAATTACGCAGTGACATAGAAAGATTGTAAAGGCGCTCTGTTCCTACCGCCATTGAATCAATAATTTTGGGCAAATCTTCAACAATAAAGTCTAACTCCATCTCCTGGAACTTATCCTCAAATTCGGATGTCGCAGTAACGCTTTGCTGGCACAGCCGAGCCATCCCGATCAAATCGGCAATATATTCCTTGGCAATAGGGATATTATTGGAGATAAAACTAACTGGATTGTTAATTTCGTGAGCCACCCCAGCTACAAGTTGACCAAGGCAAGCCATCTTTTCACTTTGAACGATTTGCACTTGAGCTTTTTTAAGATTATCCAAAGCTTGAGAAAGTTCAGCAGTTCGTTCTTCCACCCGTTTTTCTAGCTCCTGTGCGAGCTGATGTAACGCTGCTTCTGCTGCGAGCCTGTCTTCAATTTCCCGTTTCAGCATTAGGTTTTGCTCTGCGAGAGTTTTAGTCAAAGAACGCAGTTTTAAATGGAGGTTGACGCGAGCTAACACCTCCTTTTGTTCAAAGGGCTTAGTAATGTAATCCACCGCCCCTAGATTAAAGCCTTTGACCTTATCTCCTATGTCAGAAAGAGCGGTCATAAAAATTACGGAAATTTCGTTCGTCAACGGACTTGCCTTCAACCGATGACAGGTTTCAAACCCGTCAATTCCTGGCATCATCACATCTAACAGAATCAAATCAGGCTGACTATATTCAGCCTGTTCTATGGCAGTTTCGCCATCAGTTGCTACCAATATCTCCCATCCTGAACCAGCTAAAGCTTCAGAAAGCACGTCAAGATTGCTAGGATTGTCATCGACGATTAAGATGCTACTTGTTTCCATATTTGCTGCCTTCATTCTTTTTCTACCCTGTGGGATGTAATAAACTCTTTGATTTTTTTGACCTGATAGCCTTGGGCTAACTGGCGCAGCTCAACAGCAAAGGGCACAAATTGCCGATCTAACTTCTCTAGGTGCTCACTGCGCTTCACAATTCCTTTCACGTTGCCTCTCATCGCCAGTTCAAATAAAAGTTCAATTTCTCCTGGCGGGGGAGCCACTACAGATTTCGATTCAGTAAGTGATTGAGCATCTGATGAAAAAGGAATAGTGCTGATTTTTTCATTCTTTTCTTCCTCATATATCCATTCAACTTTTAAATACTTTTGCAATATCTCAAATAGCTCTTCTGCCTGCACTGGCTTACCGACAAAATCGTTTGCTCCTCCCTCCAAACTTTTATGTTGGTCGGTAGCAAATACACTGGCAGAGGAAGCAATGATTGCCACGTCTTTATAGTGTGGCAAATTTCGGATACGGCGCATCATCTCAAAGCCATCTAACACTGGCATCACTAAGTCAGTGATAATCAAATCGAACTTAAACTCTTCTACTTTTTCTAAACCCTCTTGACCGTTTTTAGCTTCTGTTACTTCAAAGCCGAGGGGCTCTAGGAGATTGACAATGACCGAGAGGTTTTCCCATTTGTCATCCACAACCAAAACTTTTTGCTTTCTACCTTGGTAGCCAACCAACTTTCTTGGCTTGGCAACCGTGGCTGTATTTGCCCAGTCTGCCGCTTCGGGTAAATCCAAATCTAGCCAAAAAACACTGCCGACTCCTGACTGACTTTTTACTTGAATTGTACTACCCATCATTTCGACAATTTTCTGGCTAATTGTTAAACCGAGTCCGGTTCCTTCCGCCTGACGCTTGCTGTCTCCTACCTGTTCAAAAGGCAAAAATATTTTTTTTAATTGTTCGGGTGTCATACCCACGCCAGTATCTTCAATTTGAAACCTAATTTTGTGAATTGGTGAGGCTGGCTTTTGCTCATTGGTTTGTACCTTTTCACCTGTCCCCTTTTCCAGATTTTCTATCTTAAAAGTCACTCGTCCTGAGTCTGTAAACTTAATTGCATTGCTCAGTAAGTTAATTAGTACCTGTCGCAAGCGTTTCTCGTCAGTGTAGATGCCAGCAGGAATTTCTAAACTGGGTTGATAAACAAAAGCAATTCCTTTTTGTTCGGCTCGGATGCGGCAGATTTCCGCGACTCCCTGCAAAAAGGAAGGAAAATGGAAATCTTTCGCGTACAGTTCCAATTTCTGAGCTTCAATTTTAGCGAGGTCTAAGATGTCATTAATCAGGGTTAACAGGTGGGAACCACACTGGTGAATAATACTGATGCCTTGGATATCTTTCGGAGCCATCGTTTTTGAGCGTTCTAGGATTTGAGCGTATCCTAAAATTCCATTGAGTGGCGTTCTCAATTCGTGACTCATATTCGCTAAAAATTCACTTTTAGCTTGGTTGGCAGTATCAGCGATTTGTTTGGCTTCCGTGAGTTCAGCAGTGCGTTCTTCTACTCGGATTTCTAGCTCGGAATTGGTCTTGGCTAGCGCCTCAAAGGATTCGCGCAACTGTTGTGCCATAAGGTTGAAAGACTGACCCAAAACTTCTAGTTCCTCTATGCCTTTTACCTGCACCTTTTCCTTTAAGTCGCCACTGGCGATCGCCCTAGAAGCTGCGCTCAAACGGAGAATCGGGCTGGTAATCCAGCGTGCGGTTAAGATTCCCAAAACGGTAGCCACCGCCAAGGCTCCCAAACACAACAAAATGGTAGTGTGGGTATTGGCGTTAATTTGATCCATGAAATCGCTTTCAGGAACTACGACGACAATCAGCCAGTCCAATCCTCGGCTATCCTGAAAGGGCATAACTTGGAGGAATTGTCGCTGGCCGGCGATCGTAAAATCTATTTGCTGAGATTTGCTAATTTTAGTGAGGTTGCCAAAGCGTTCTTTTAAATGTGCTGTAGTCAGCCGAATTAAATCATCTGTGCTATCTAAAGCATTCAGGCGATCGAGTTTGCCATTGTTGGTGATAAATGCTTCTTTGAGAGTTGAACTGGCTACTAGGAGTCCAGAACGTTCCATAATGAATGTCTGTCCCGATCGACCGATGTTTAAGCTGTGCAGGAAGTCACTGAGGAAAGAGATCAGAAAATTAGCAACGAATACCCCGCGCAGTTCGCCACTGTCGTCATAAACTGGATGTCCGGCAGGAAGCGAGAGCGTTTTCTGACCTGTAAGTGAAAAAATTTCGCTCCATGTCGGCTTGCCTAAGCGTACACTGTCTTTATACCATGAACGGCTGAGTATATTGTAGTTGCGGGAGACTGTTAAGAGCTTCGTTTGATTGCCTTTGCTATCAGATTCATAAATATGAAGTTCATTCCGATGCTCTTTGTCTGCTATTTTAAAAACTACTTTGCCATTCTCTTGGCGTTCAATGGCAATGAATTCTCCAGTTTTAGTAGCAAAACCCATATTGGGTAGAGAAGGAAATGCTTGAATTTGCTCCCACAAATAGCGTTCCGTACTCTCCAATTCGTCGGGATTTAAGTATCCTAGTCGAAGGGCATTGGCATTCAGTTGATTGACGCGAGGGGCTGTATCTACGTATGTGTTGAGCTGCTGCTGGATGCGGGCCGTAATTTCACTCCGCAACTGGCTGGCCACTTCGTTGACTGCTTTTTGCCCGTTGCGTAAGGATAGCCAGCCTGTCAGCCCGACGGCAGCAAAGATTTGCACGACGAATGGCAATACTAAAATCAGGCGAAGTGACAGCTTCTTGTGAGAACGGTTTGACAAGAAAGTGGTTGGAGAGGTCTGTGACATTGATTGGTGTTACTCCTGGGGTAACCAGTTGGCGGAAAAATATCAGTAGATTTAGTGAAATGAGGCTGAGGAAATATATATTGAAAAGCAATCTATAATAGTTACTGAAAAGTTTGAGGCAGTAACTTGCTTAAACAAGCATCGCTACTTACGTGTTTTCTCTGAGATCGTTATAATAATAGCTGACTAAAGATACGGAGGGACCTTATTTTTTTATAGCATTTGTAAATATTTTTGGTCTTGAGGAAACCAGTTAGCAATCATATCTAATAGATTACCTGGTTTACAGCTATTTGTAGTAGTTTTTAACTTTACTTTACAGATTGACTCTAAAAAGTAGGGTTTCATCTGAGTTACATATATATTGATATAATATACGTCTCAAAAAATTGACCTTTCTCGCTAAAAACATGAAACGCCAGGCCGCTGAGAACCGTAACGGCGGTCTAACTCACTACCGCGCTGAAGATTTGATGCACAACTGTGCAGATGACTCTCGTAGAGAATGCCGATCGCACAGGAAACTTTACAATTCCAGCAAGTTTCATTTGCAGGAGTTACAGCAGGGTAATTGCTAATTGCTAACTGGGGAAGAAAAAAATAAGTAGAGCGGTGGGGCAGAGGGGATTATGACACAAAAGAGGGTTAGGGCTATTCTTTTAATTCTGGGAAACTATCTCAGCTTAATAGTGAATTTGGTACTAGAGGTGAACAGAGGGCTGCCAAGGATTTTAAGGTTCTTCAAATCCGAGAGGCTAGGGTTTGTCATCAGTTGATGTAAAGGAAGGTAAAGGAGAGATACAGCCGACTAGAAGGATTCGATCAGCATGACAAGCCGCCGTTATGCCCTACGGGATTAACAGTGGGAAAGGATCAAAAATTTGTTGCGCCGACGTGAAGGTTATGTGGGTGGGACAGTCGGCCTACAATCGGTTGTTCGTGGAAGCGGTGTTGTACCGCTACCCAGCGGGCATCGCCTGGGGAGACTTGCCCGAACGGTTTGGGGACTTCCGAGTGATGACACGCCCTAACGCGGGGCTATCCGTTGCAGTTCTTTGGCTTGTTCTAAAATTTTCTCGAAGTCTTCTTCGCTCAACCGCTGAATGTAATTGATTTTGAACTCTTCTAGGAAGTCGCACAACAGCAGTTGTATTTCTTGCCAGGTTTGCTGCTGTTGCAGTTCGGTTCCTAAAGCTTGCCCGAAATGTTGGACTAGCTGGCTTGAGAGTTTGATGCTTATGGGGTCTTCGCTGGCGATTTTGAAGGCTTCGTAGGCATCTTGGGGGCCGAGGGTGACTAATTTGGAGAGTTCTGCAACTAATTGCTGTGCTAGCTGTCCGGGCAGGTTTCCCAGGCCGGGTACTTGCTTCCATCCTTCATACAGGGGGGATTGTTTGAGGAAGGTTTCAATATTGTACCGGAGGAGGGCTTCTAGGTCTGGCTGGAGTTGGGGGAGGACTTTGTAGACGGTTATTTGCACGAGATGGGTGGCGATCGCTTCTATTTCATTGATATTGTTGATGTCTACATAGCGCTGTTTTTGGGATTGAAAGAGTTGACGAGTTAGTTCGCCGGTGGTAATTGATTGTTGCATCTGGTTGATGAGTTGAATTACTACAACTTCGGTCAATTCTTGGGCGAAGTTGGCGACGAAACCTCGGCTGATTTGGGTGCGTATGGGTTGGAGATCTGGCATTTTGGCTTGGTGGATGCGAATTGTGACGGGTAATACTCGCAACAGGCGCCAGAATGGGAGCAGCAGGAAGATGTCGTACCATCGCCAGAGCATGGCGGCTCGCCAAGTGACGCTGCGGTGGCGGCGGGTGATCAAGTAGGTACGGGCTAGAAATTCGATCGCGAATATGGCAATAAATGGCAGGTCGATTTGCCAAAAGTTATCGATGAATTCGCCGTTTTCTCCAATCTCGCGGTAATAGTTGGTGGCGATTAATGGCTTGATTTTGGCGTCAAACCACTTGATTTCTTTTTGCCAGCCTTGTTTGTTTAAATAGTCTTGGCTCCAGAATCTTTGGAATGATTGTTTAGCGGAGTCTTGCGGATTCGGGACGCGATCGCGCATCCGGTCTTTTATTTTTTCTAGGGTGCCACTTTTTGATGCTACTCGAAAGGGATCTTCGTCGATCATTTTCGCGCTCAGATTGTTTATTTCCTGCAATTTGGCTGCTACTTGGGGAGAGGGCAACCCTGTTTGCACTACTTGAATTTTTAATTCTTCTAAGGTTTCCAGATATTGCTGCGTGTCTCGGTGGGGTTTAATTCCTTTAAATGGGTCGTATACTTGAGTTAGAACTGGCACTTGCCGGAAGTAGAAATCTCGACCGGGGACGTAAGTTAGGTCAAATAATACTAGGCTTAAATTTCCTAGGGCGACCAGTGCCATGAACCGCTCAAACCAGGGTACTTTTGGTGATTTTTTGCGGGATTTTGGAGTGGGAGAGGGCTGTAGTTTTGGTGTCACTGGCGATTCCTAATTAAGTAGACCGATCGAATTAGATGTAACTGGTAATAGCTGAAAAAAGGAAACAGGGAAAACTGGCTAAGTGTCTGGTCTGGCTCGGATTGCGATCGAGGAAGCTAGTATTGATTTTAACGTGCATTTGTTGGGGATTTTTGGATTGTTAATTATGCCTGGTTAAGTTAAAAATTATACTGGTAAAATATTAAAGTATATCGAACTTGACGGAACCTGTGGCTCCCGTTAGTGTGCTTCTCTCTGACAATAAAATTATATCTCAGGCGGAATCCTCAGTTTTTTTGGCGTTGCAGAGGCCACGGGGCTGGTAATAAATTACTATTTCTGTTTGATCTAGGGGCTATTTGACCGCTAAATCAAATGTATTGCACGGCTCGGAGTCTAAGGTTAGATGTGGACTTCGAGTTTGAGGTCAAACCCTTAAGAGAGTTATACTTGCTCAGGGGCAGTCTGGCGAGAGCGCCCCCTCCGATCGCGAGGGTGGCGGCCGCCTCCGTAAGGTTCGAGGTTTCGCCTCTACAAAAACCAGCTCGCGATCGGACTCTTGAATAATATAAAACCCTGAGTATAATTTTGTTCGCATTTTTTTAATATATGACATACTGCCTTAATCTCGATTGCCCAAGAGACAAGCGTCAGAACCCACCAGGCACAAAGTATTGTCTTCATTGTGGTTCAAAGCTGCTGCTAAAAGACCTTTATGCAGCAACTGAACCGCTGCGCGATGGGGGATTTGGCAGGACTTTCCGAGCTGTTAATCATGGAAAATTTGAGGAATTGTGCGTGATTAAACAGTTGTCTCCCCCTCAAGAGTTTCAGCGGAAGCCCGGTCATTTTAAAAAATATGTTCGGCTGTTTGAACAAGAGGCAAGGCGGTTATACGAACTGAAGCACCCGCAAATTCCTCAGTTAATTTCTTATTTTGAGGAAGATGGGCGCTTGTATTTAGTGCAAGAGTTTATTGATGGCTATAATTTAAAGGATGAGTTAGAAAAGTACGGTGCTTATAGCGAAATAAAAACTTGCGAACTGCTGTTAGATTTGTTGCCTTTATTGAAGTTTGTTCACGACAGAAATGTAATTCACCGCGATATTAAACCTGAGAATGTGATCCGCCGATCTCGCGATCGTAAGTTAGTGCTGATAGATTTTGGGGTTTCTAAACAGGTAGTAGCTGCTGCTCCTACCAAAACGGGAACTAAGTTGGGAACTCCCGGCTACGCGGCTCTAGAACAGCGTCACGGTAGGGCTGTTCCTGCTAGCGACCTTTATAGTTTGGGGGTGACTTGCATTCGCTTGCTGACTTCTGTTATGCCTTACCTGGATATCTATGGGGACATTCACGATGACCTTTACGATCCGCTTGAAGGCCGGTGGCTTTGGAGGGAGGCTTTGCCGAAAGGAACACAAATTAGCCAGGATTTAGGTCAGGTTTTGGATAAGTTGATTCAGGAATATGTTAAAGATCGCTACAAATCGGCTGTCGAAGTTTTGGATGCTTTAAAACCTCCTGTTGTTATTGTCCCTGTGCTCGAAAAGTCGCAGCAAACAACTGTCATTAGTCCTTCGGTGCCGACTCAACCGGTGACTGATCCTCCGCTAGTTTCTGTGAATTTAGAGTCCGAAAAAGGTATTGATTATTCTCACTTGGCAAGGCTGCTGGCGGCTAAAAATTGGCGGGGTGCTGATGAGGAAACTTCTGTGAAAATGCTGGAGGTGATGCAGCAAGTTTCACGGGGTTATTTGAGCGAGGAAGATATTAGGAAGTTTCCAGCTAAGGATTTGCAGACTATCGATCAACTTTGGGTGCGGCACAGTCACCGCAGATTTGGTTTTTCTGTGCAAAAGGGTTTGTGGGTAAAGTCGGGAGGAAAGGCTGGTGTTTATGATGCTACAGTTTGGGAGAAGTTTGGCGATCGAGTGGGCTGGCGGGTTAACAGCCAGTGGGTATACTATTCGGAGCTGAATTTTACTTCTAAGGCAAAGCCTGGACATTTGCCGGGGGGGACTGTTTTTGGATGGGAAGGCGGGGTTTTGTGCGGTGTTTTGGGTTTGGGTGGGATCTGGTTTCTGCTGTCGCGGCGGGATTTGTAAAGGGAAGGTAGAAGGTAGAAGGCAGAATTTATTAGTCACGCTGCACCCCAAGTGTAGTCCAAGTGTTAGTCATGAAATAGTTTTGAGTTGCGAATTAAAGAATTAACAAGTTTTTAGTTTAATCATTTGTCATGTAGGAATTAGGTATAAAGAAAGTGGAAAATAAGATATAATCACAAACTATTTTTTTTGTGCTATGTTCTTAGAGAAGGGCAAGTTTACAAAGTCAAAAGCCAGTCCTCGGCCCTGCCAAAGCATGGGGACTGGCTTTGGCTCCAATTTACCAAGGAGATATATATTATGTTGCAAGAAAAACGTCTCAAGCCGTGGACTATAGTTCGCTCGCTTCCAAATGTGGAAAAGGTTGTTGTGGGTGAGTTTCGCAGTTGGTCTGATGCAGACGGTCACTTGAAAATTCTCAAGCGGATGGTGCCGGCCGATCGATTGACTGTTGTGTTCGATCCGGTAGTTCAATCGTAACGTCGCTGCTAAATTGATAGCGTGCGATCGCTCTTTGAGCTAAGCGATCGCCTATTTTTTTACATAAAAAATGCGACCGCTAAAAAGGAGATCGCAACTTGAATCATTGTCCTTAACTGCGGCGAATTTCAGTAATTTGGTCGGCTACATCCAAAATTCTTTGCGGCATGGATGGCCCGGTAAAAATCATATCCAAATGATGCGGCTTGTTGTCAATCAATGCCACCACTTCGGCTTCGGGAATCAAGCCCAAATTAACCGCTAAACTCAATTCATCGAGAATAACTAAGGAATAACGACCTTCGCGCACTGCATTTTGAACATACTGCCACAATTGTTCGATCGCTCGCGTCTCCAGCTCATCTAAATCGGCCTTCTCAATGCAGCGTGACAAATCGCAGCGCACCCAATCTAAATTTTGCCCCAGCCGCACCGGATGCTGATGCCCTTGATTAATTCCCCCTTTGAGGAACTGCACCGCTAGCACGGGAGCTCCCTGTCCTGCAATTCGGAGGGCCTGAGCCATGACACTGGTAAAAAAGCAGCGGTGCGGGCCTGTAAAGACTTGCACCAGCCCTTGAACTGTGTAGGGCAAGCTGTGGTTTAAATTTAGTTTAGGGGTTTGTAACTGAGCAACCATAGGGCAATATTTAATCAGCAACTAAGTCTTGAGTGCAGCTCCGACCTTGGCGTGGCTGAAGCCTGCTTGACAATATATAGTGTACGGGGCCGAGTGCACATCGGATCGAACACTAGATATACAAGTTGTCAAAAGCTAGCTGCAGTGGCATTCGCAGTCGTTTGTGCGATTTTTTAACTCAATTAGCACTTACACAGAAACGGGGTTTTTTACCAAAATACGGCGCGAAGCTTGACATTTATACAGTTATAGGGTGAAAAACCTAGGTGATGAGAGTCTTGCTGCGTCCAGGGCTTTCAAGAAAAGGTACACACATCGCGTAAAATTTTGAATGTCGCGGCACTAGGAGCAGGGACTGTGAGAGTGGTGATTCTGGGAGGGCCAGGAGCGGGAAAGGGAACTCAGGCTGAACTACTGTGCAGCAATTTGAGCCTTCCTTTGCTGGCTGTGGGGGACATTCTACGGGAGGCGATCGCAGAAGACACAGATTTAGGCAAGCGGGCGGTGTCTTATGTCGAAAGAGGGGAATTAGTTCCCGACGCCACTATGATTGAATTCTTTCGCCGCCGGCTGCTGCTGTGGGATGTCTTTAATGGCTGGGTGTTGGAGGGCTATCCGCGAACTGCTTTTCAAGCTGAGGAGTTGGATTTTTTATTAGAGGAGTTGGCGCAGGAGCTAGATTGGGCAGTTTGGCTGAAAGTGCCGATCGAGGTTTTGCTGAGCAGGTCGATCGAGCGCGATCGATCGGATGACCACCCTGAAATTTTACAGCGTCGCCTCGATTTGTTCCACGAACGCACTATTCCTCTTTTAGAGTATTATGAATACCGCAACAAACTGTTAACTGTGGATGGCGATCGATCGCCTGAACAAGTCCAGCAGGATATTCTCCAATTGATCGAGGCTAAAGGTCAATACTCATAGCATTTTAGATTTTACATTTTAGATTGAATGACTGCATATTTAACGAATCCAAAAAGACCGGAAGATTAATACCAAATTTTCAATTTTTAATTCCAATTACCCAGTACCCATCACCTAAATATTATGTCTTTCCAGCGTCCAGATGGCAGACGACCAAATCAACTTCGTCCGATTAGTTTCGATCGACAGTTTACCAAATTTGCTAGCGGCTCGGTGCTAGCAAAAAGTGGGGATACTCAGGTACTTTGCAGCGTTACAATCAAGCCGGGAGTGCCGAGATTTCTGGAGAATACCGGACAAGGTTGGCTGACAGCGGAATACCGAATGTTGCCTGGTTCTACGCCGCAGCGACAAGAGCGGGAATTTATGAAATTATCGGGACGCACTCAAGAGATTCAGCGGTTGATTGGGCGCAGTTTGCGATCGTGCTTGGATATGCAACTATTGGGGGAACGCACCATACTTGTGGATGCGGATGTTTTGCAAGCGGACGCTGGGACTCGCACGACTTCAATTACTGGCGGGTTTGTGGCTGTGGCTGATGCTTTGAACAAGTTGGTGCAAAAAGGTGAGTTAGAGCGATCGCCCATTATTCGTCAAGTGGCGGCCGTGTCTGTGGGACTTTTGGAAGGCGAGCCGTTTTTAGATTTGAATTATGTTGAAGATGTGGCGGCTGAAATTGATTGTAATGTGGTAATGAATGGAGATTTGAATATCATCGAAATTCAGGGTACTGCGGAAGCAGGAAGTTTCAGCCGGAGTCAGTTAAATCAAATTTTGGATGTGGCAGAAATCGGGATTCAGGAATTGTTGGAGGCTCAGCGGCAGGCTTTGGGTGAGTAGGTAAATCTTATTCCTGATATATATAGAAATAGAGTCAATCCGGTATAGTCTCACTATTCCAGGGTCAAAAGATTGTCTTTGACAGCAATTTTTCCTTGAAAATAGCAGCTTGCTCCCGTACAGAGGTAATTTCAGTACCAGCAATATGCTCGGCTTCACCTGCAAGTTTTATAGCCTCTTCCTTGTTGCCCTCTACCTCTTCTAACTTAGCCATCTCTAGAAAAACACTCGCTACCATGTCAGGACGATTAACATCTTTGCTGAATTGATAACATTCCTGGTAATATTGTCTAGCTTTTTCATAATCTCCTTGTTTAAAATGCCATCTTCCTAAGTTTAGTAATGGTACAGCTTGGTAATAACGAGACATTTCGCCAAGGTTGCCAAATTTTTTTATAGATTCATTAAATTGATGATAACTTTCAAAAATTAAACCGACTTTGAGATAATAACACCCCAGGAGATTATGCAGAGATGCTTCGTGTATAGCCCACTCATACTGTAAACTTTCGGGAGCTTTATAGCGCTCATCACCAACAATTTTTAAAGCTTTATAATAGAATTTTATGGCAGAATCTAAATTCTTTTGACGATATGACAGGACTCCCAAATAGCGCAGGGAGCTGCACTGCCCTAAATCATTCCCTATAGCTTGAAAGTTTTGCAGCGCTAAGTCAAAGTATTTTTGGGCAGTTACATAGTCTTTCCACTCCATGCAAACCCATCCTAGCTCACAAAATACTTGACCTTGAGCCGCCAGATCGTTTAAAGTTTTAGCAGCTATCAGGGCGATATTTCCACAACGGTAAAAGTCATTCCAGTATCCCAAATACCAGAATTGATCGCTTGCTTCTTTCCATACCTTCATCAAGAGTTTAAATGCTCCAATGCTTTCGGGACTCTGTGATAAGCATTTTTCTTGACATAATTGCAAAAAACTAAAAAGATTTTTTCTTTCTTCAATTATACTAAGGTCAGATGCTGCAGTCATAATTACTATTTAACTAGTCTATCTATATATCAATACCAAATTTCCATTTTGCGATCTGTTCCAATTCCTGAAGTGACAGTTGCCACTTATCCACCAATCCTCCTCGCAGGCTGCGTCTTACCCAAGGATGCAAGTTATATCGCAGTTTACCTTTGGCATCTGTTTCCTTTTCAATCAAATACCACCGCCCCAGTTCGCTCCGCGTTACGATCCAGTCTGATTCCTGTACCTGTCTAGCACCAGACAATTCTTCCCAAGTCACACCTGCATCAGAGTCCCCCATGTAACGGAGTACGTTCTTAGTTACATCACTAATTCGCTGCCAAGCTGTTTTTAGGGAAAACTCGTAAATTTTTTCAACATCTCCGCTAGCTTGTTCTAGTGCCGACAACACTGGCTCCAATATCCCATCGTCCAAGACACGCCCAACGATAAAATGTAATGCAAGCGGAGCACCGCAAGATAAATGATAGACTTGTTGAAGTCTATCTGTGTTTGCTTGCAGTAGTGCAGGTACATTTTTGTATTTAGCTTCATCTTGCAACAACTGGTAAGAGCAGTTCTCTTGCAAGGGCGGAATATTAATCAGTCCAACATAAGAAGCATTGGTTTGGAAGCGACTGGTTAGTAATACCCGACTAGGGTTAAGCATTTCATTAAGTTTGGGTAAAATCTCCTCAAGTTGTGCGGTTTCAGCATTGTCTAGCACAATCAGCCTCTTTTCTTCTTTAATGCGCTGGTGAACTCGCTTTACCGAACAGCCATCTAGTTGATGGGCAATCTCTTGAAGTAACTGATTCCAACTAAGCGCCTCATCTCGTGCTGACTGGCTGATTTGGCGTTGCTGATTTAGGGTATGAAGGGCTAAATCAGCAAGTTAGAGAAACCAGTATCCACAAAACTTCGGGATTTTT
>NZ_JAUBRM010000220.1:0-1708 GCF_036701905.1 Microcoleus sp. MON2_D5 | reverse complement strand
TCATCTTTTTTCACAGTTTTACTAGCTTTTTCATTTTGGCGCTTTTTTCATATATTTGCAAAAGTGAGATGCACCCTCGTTGGTAATACACCAATGGTGTTCAAAATCTGGCAGCCATCAGCCTCAACACCTTCCTTAATACTGGACATTTCGCCCTGGAAGAGTGTGGAGATGCGATCGCCACACTTCCATCTGTTCGTCTGGTTCTCCCAAGAGTTGCTGCACCAATTTTTGCAGTGCATCGATGATCGCGCTCTAGGGGATATTGCGCCGGAATTGGTCAAATTTACCCCAGATGAAACCCACATTCCGCACCCCAACTGTCACATGGGGTGCGGGCGGGCAGTAAATTCCGTGGAATGGTCTAGCGCGAACCGCTCGATACAGTATAAATACTTAAAAATCGACCTGCCAGACAAAATAACTTGTTTATTTGGCTGGAGTATTAAACAAAATCATCAGCTAGTTGCGTGTCGCAACTAGAGGTGAATCAGGAGAACAAAAATACTATTGAAGTTGCCAGCAACTTGACGAAAGCACCTACAGATAAATAGAGCAATCGTAAGGATTCAGGTCAAAAAAAACTTCAGTGGCGGCATCTGGTAAAATAAACGAATGAAAAAGCCCACAGCCACCAGACAGAAATAAAAAACCGAAATCGAGCAGTTGAGCCAAGCTGAAGGAGTGGAAATGGTGTTGGCGCTGCAAAAAATCATTGAAGAATTGCAAGAAAAACTAGCTATTGCTATTGCTACAATTCGATCGGTGTTAGATAGATTGTCCGTACACAAAGAAGATTTTGTCTACCGCGATCGATCGGCAGGAACAAAAGGATTTAATTAAAAAGGCACAATCTGGAATTGCAACCTCTATTAATCTAATTTTAAACAGAATGGCAATCGCCATTCTTCCACCGCTTAAACAATTCCGGTATTACCAACTTTTGCGAAAAAAAGATTGTCCCCAAAACTATCAACAATCCAAAAATAATCAACCGCAGATCTGTCAAAAATTGTGCCAACCAAACCACCAATTCCTGAATAGTAGCCAATCAGCCATCTCCGAATCAAACATGGAGAGATTTGAATTTCACCTAGCAATGCTGCAAAAAGGAGGAGAGGAAGTAGAAAAAAAAATAGCTAACTTTAACACAATTGAGGGATATTGTTGGCGGCTGCTTGGCGAACATCCGAGTTTGCGATTTTATCAGTTGGTTGTGGAAGTCGAAGGAGATTGAAGGGAATTGATAGCTATATCACACCGATGTATTGTATCCCACAATGGTTTTAAGCAATAGCGAGATAAATGCGTCCGAAGTAATAAGAGTAAGATGCGAATACTTCTCTTGTTTGCACCGCACCATCTAATGTGGCCGAAATCTTGGAATTGATTTTCGGTCCCAATAAAACCCTGCTATTGCTCTCGCTCGTACACTCAACTTTTCTCGTAAGCAGGTGGCCGATACTCGAATAATTCTTGCTCTGCCCCCGCAAATTTAGACTGATCGCCCCCAGAAGCAGGCCGAGCAAAGGACGCTTTATTCCAAATCCCCTGGATATCTTCAGAAGAACGCTCAGACGACAGCACAAACTGAGTTCTCTGATAACGCAGATCGGCCAATTCAATTTTACGGCGTTGCTGAATTGAGGTATGATCCGACGACCGTCCCTGGCAGTTCAGGTCGAATAGCGCTCAAATCAGAGTATAT
>NZ_JAUBRM010000067.1:0-40452 GCF_036701905.1 Microcoleus sp. MON2_D5 | reverse complement strand
GGCTTTTTTAAACTTCAAATGCTTGTTAATAATTTAACTCGTTCAATTTTTCAAAACCTCAATATCCCTTATTTCCACTTTTCCTCTGCGTAGAGTGACAAAAGAGGGTTAAATCCGTCGACTATGCGGCACTTCTAACAGTATCAACCGAGTGGAGATGTGAAATTATAGATTTTACCTTTTATGATGCCTCAGAGCTAAAAATTGCTCGATCGAGAGAGGCTTTGAGGAAAGTAGAGCACCCTACCCTTGTGCCAGTTGTGTCCAAGACTGTTTGAGATTTTAGATTTTTAATTTAATCTCAAACCTCAAATCGCTAATTCTTTAATAGGTTGAGGGGTAACCCTGGCGATCTACCCATCCTACTAAGAATCATGACCCCTACTTAGATCCCTTTCACGAACCCTTGAGGATTGGTGTGTGGGAATTATTATTAACCGCTGATAGTGTATACGGAGATTCCGGTTCGGGATGTAGCTTAGAATATTTGCTATCGTAATGCCTGATCTCAAAATAGTTTAAGTTTGACGGGTGAGGCTTATATAGCGAGAAACATTCCAAAAGACAAAAAGTTGCTGCACTCTCTAAAGGCCCGACATTCACTACTTGATTTTTGAAGAGGCGACCTGATTTCATCCACTCTTTCATCTGCTTTCTTGACAAACAGTAAAATGCTGAATGAGGATTGCTAAACTCAGCAAATTTTACACCTTCTATCTCTACACTAGATAGCTGATTCCATGATAGCTCCGTATCAATTGTCAAATCAATGTATCTCTTGGTTCCTTGATACATTTCAAAACGGTTTGGGTAAAGAATAGCATTTTCATACCCGCTTTGTCGGTTAAAACTTTCTAATTTTTCTAGAATGAAAGCATCGTACAAAACAATGTCATCTTCTATGAATAAAAACCAGTCAAAATTTTCTACTCTTTCGACAAATTCTTCCTGAAGTCTAAACTCTACAAACATGGGGTCGCATTCAGGGCCTTCTTGTATCTGAATGCACTTAATTTGATATTCAGGTAAGTAGGCTGTAATGTGCCTGTTCGGTAGAGTTTGGATAGTAATTGTCAGGTCGCAATGAGCAAAACTCGTCAACAGTCCATCTATTGTTTGCCTGAGTCTCTCTATTTTTTCTGCGCCTTTTTCTGGATTGTTAGATTCTTCAACTGATGTAATGTGTGCGACAGCGGCAAAGACTTTGGGGCGTTCTTTTTTGGGGGCTTCTATTTCTTTGAATAAATTTATGATGCGATTTCTTTGATAAAAAAACATCAGTTTAGTATACCTCGTGGCTACTCGCGATATTTCTTGTAAGAGAGCCATTTGTAAAAAGATAAAGTGCATTACTTTTCTTCTTGTATTGTGTTCGCCTGACATATAGACAATCTCCTTTTTGTTTACTGAAACAGTTGATTGATTGGAACTAAATCCATCGGTGATATTTTATCGATTGGGAGGTTCCAACCAAAAGCGACTCTACACCAAAGTAGAGTGGCCAGCACCCCTACAAACAGCCCTGTTAATTGAATATCCTGCCAAAAACAACTTAGTCCTTCTTTCCACAAACCGTAGTTAGTTACTGCATAGGTAGGAAGGTCGCCGAGAGCTACAGCAATCACGGCACCTAAATTACCTTTTAAGTGGTATCCCAGCGGTATACTTATACATAGATTCACAAAAGTCAGCAGATTGCCTATAGCTGGGTACTGAGACTTTCCTACGGCTAGCAGACAAGAACCCATTATATTGTGCAGGGTGGTGTGCCAGATACCTAACGCCAAGATTGGCATCATCCAAGATGCAGCCTCATACTCTTTCCGATACAGTATTAAAATTAACTGATCTCCAAAGCTCACAAAAATTGCTAAACCTACGGCTAATGGTATTAGAATTAGCTTGCGGTTCTTGAGTATCTTGGCGCGCAACTCCTCCCGCGGCAACTCGGCCAGCATAGAAATTGAGGGAAAAATCACCCGACCACTAATTGCGATGATGACTTGGCGCGGCATATCCCCCAGGGTAAAAGCGATTCCGTAAATGCCCAACATTGTTAAAGTAAATATTTTCCCGAGGATGAGTCTATCGGCTTGAGAACACAAGAAAAACAAAGCCGTAGACACAAAGATCCATTTGCCATAAGAAAATATTTCTTTAGCTGCTTCTTTATCCCAAGCAAAGCGGTTTGACTTGCCGGGAATCAAAAAATGGCTCCATACTACCTCCATTAAAGCTCCAGTCAAGCCGCCTGCAACGATCGCCCAGATGCTGCGATCGAACCATGCCCAAACAATCATCACTGTTGTAGAAACAATCTGTATGCCCAACTCAAAAATTACTACTTTCTTCACTGCCATTTTGCGTTCTAGGCTGCATGTGGCGGTGGATTTAAACCCTCCTATTAGGGAATTTATACCTATTATTGGAATCAACCACAGAAGACGGGGATCTTTATAAAAACTAGCAACGGGCTGGGCAATTATAATCAAACACATGAAAATGAACAAGCTGCGAATAACTTGCAGTGTCCAAGCGGTGTTGAGAAATTGAGGATCTTCCCCACGCTTATTCTGGATTATGCTTGGGCCCAGGCCTATGTCTGAGAATAAGTTAATCCCTGTGATGAAAACGTAGGCTAGACCTACCAGACCAAATAATTCGGGCAAAAGCAGACGCGTCAGGATTAAGTTACTGCCAAATCGGATAATTTGACTGCTTCCATAGCTGGCGATCGTCCAGGCTGCACCTTTGATAGCTAATTTTTTTTCTGATGACATATACTCAGAACTTATTTCCTAATTACGAGTCTAGTTGCTGAATTTGCGCTTGGCAACTGTTACAGGATGCTGCTGCCACTTTTATAGCTAATTTTACTGTATCTTAATTTGCATACCGAAGACGGGCCCGGAATGCCCATCCCAAAATCAGAAAGGTAAAATTTAATCTCCAGCTTGCTCCGGCTTTAATAATCATAAGGGTTTTTTGGTTCGGGAATTGGTTGGAGGGATGATGCTTGAATGATTAATTTGCGCTTGCCTTGCAGTTCTTCTACTATCGTTTCTCCTTCTATTTCTAGCCAACTGTCTGGGGTCAAGGCGGTGCGGCTTTGACCGAGCGGTAATTTTACTGGCAACCCGATCGGATAGGCGTCTGCCGCGCAGCAGGTAATGATAAAACGCCCGATCCACATATATTGTTCTGCTAGGTTAGGGGGATGAATTACAAATCCTTGAACTTTGACTTTTTGACCTCTGTATGTATCCGGTTCGGGGTTGAAATTTAACAGCCGCACCCATTCGACGAGCGATCGCTGTTCGGGTTTTGTAGTATTGCGAAATTCTTGGGGTTGCAGTCTGGTGATTGGCAGAGATTCGGTGAGGCCTCGTTCTAATGCTGTCTGGCTGGTAAAAGTGCGTGGCGTTGTTAGTAAACCTATTAATGCGACGCTCAACATTAAGGTGCTGCCGATGCTGGGGGGAAACAAAGTAACGTGTTCAACTTCTGTAATTCTGAGAGAGTTATTTGCTGGTGATGTCCGCGATTGCTTTGTGGTGCGATCGAGTTTTAAGAGTTCCCAAGTTTTTAAACCCCCAATAACCATTAAGCCGATTCCTCCAGCTAAAGTCAACCCAAAGTAATGGGGGTGAATGAGAATGCTTAATTTGCCGGTAATCCAATATTTAAGAAGCAGTATTCCCCACGCTAAGATAGCTAGGGCGTCCAGCCAGGGGCTAAGTTTTTTAAGATTCATTTTTTAAGAGTCATTGAGAATTGGAAACTAGAACGTTGCAGGAAGAGAAAAGGAAGAAGAAGAGGAAATAAGGAACAAGGAAGAAGGGAAAAATAGCTATCTGTATATCGATTTCCGTGTCGTGTCTCAAAATAATTAAAAATCGCCAATCGAAAAGGGTATTAGTTGTCTGTCCCAGCTAATTTATTAACCTAAATGCAAGTTTACAGCGAGGGTCATTAAAAAGGTTAACTGAGCTGCCAAGACAATGATGTAAACTACGGCTCTACTTTTAAAAATTGACAGCATTAAACCGATGCCTTTGAGGTCAATCATCGGGCCGAAAACGAGAAATGCTAACAGCGAACCGCTGGTAAATGTGGCAGCAAAAGACAGGGCAAAAAAGGCATCTACTGTAGAACAAATCGATACGACTGCGCCTAAGAGCAGCATGGCTAGAATCGAGGAAACGGGGCCTTGGCCGAGGTTGAGAATTAGTTCGCGGGGGGCGCCAACTTGAATGATGGCTGCGATCGCACTTCCGATTACCAACACTCCTCCCAATTCGCGCAACTCCTGTACCATAGTATCTAAAAGCAGGCGCAGACGCTCTTTAGAAACGCGGTGGAACATGGAGGAACGTTTCGAGGTTTTTTCTGTTTGGTCTGTTTGTAATGGCTTCCAGTCGTCTTGTAGCAAGGATTCGATCGGCACCGCTCCACCCGGCTGACCCAGCATAAAAGTTCCCGACTGCAACAGCAGCGGAGTGTTGGCTTGGACGAGTTTTTTTTCGGAAAACTCTGGTTTTGGCAGGGGGATAGCGCGGGCTACAGAGGGTTGCAGCAGAGGCCGCAAGTCTTTTTGGGCGCTGAACACCCAGCCGATAATTGTGGCTGTGATTAGGGAAAATACCACCCGCAAAACTACAATTTCTGGCTGATCGCGAAATGCCGTCCAAGTCGCCCAAATTACCACGGGGTTGATGGTGGGGGCCGCGAGCAAAAAGCCGATCGCGGCTGGTGCGGGCACTCCCTGCATCAGTAACCTGCGGGCTACGGGCACGTTACCGCACTCGCACACGGGAAACAAAAAGCCGATCGAACTGCCCATCAAAGCCCCCAGTAGCGGGTTTCGCGGGATGCGGGATACGAGTTTGCGTTCGTCTACAAACCCCAGCAGCAAACCTGAGAATAAAACTCCCAGCAGCAGAAAAGGTATTGCTTCTACTAACAAGCTGAGAAAAAGGGTAAAAGCATTGTTTAACTGGTTCGTGAGGGCGGGTTGCATCGATCACCTACTGGTAGATTGCTATTTAGTTATACGTCTTTGGTAGAACTCCTTGTAGATCATACCAAAGCATAGCACTAAGTTAACAGCCAGTTAATTTTTTTTAGCCTTTTTTTTCCTGGATTTTGTAGATCTTCTAATTTAATCAATGCTGATGCCTTGAGTGATTTGGACGGGTTAAACTTGTTTGAATTTGAATGAATTTTATTCATATCCGCCTCGTACAGCCAATCAATAATTGACTCTGCAAACCGTCGCAGATTTGATGGATCTTTCGGTTAACAATAATTGATTGTAGAACAAATGCCAAGGCAGATTTTGCAGATTGCGGGCGAGGGTAACTTTTGGGAACATCTCAATGAAAGCAGCCCCGCCCAAAATTGGAGTTAGGAGCCAGCAGCCAGGAGCCAGGAGGAAAGAGTCAGAAGGAAGGAGGCAGAAGAAGTGTTTTTACAAATATGAGATGCTCCCTAACTGTTTTATATAACGATTGCTATAAAATTGGTTTGTAGCGATCACTTTAGTTTTCACTACAAACCTATAGGGGGCGCACTGGCAGGTGTGTCGCTGGCTGAACGTTACGGGGGGTTGCGAGTACCGGATCGGGGAGATGGGATGAAATCGCCTCAAATGCCCTAGCTTGCAAGGCGTCCCGCCATCGCGATTGCAAGCTAAAACTCCGGGACGCGATCGCCCCTATTTCTGCTTTTAACTTGTCTCCTGACGGGGTGCATCGGGTGGGGGATCGGGCAATTCCGATTTTCCTCTCTTGTCCATTAATTATATTTTTCAGCTTAATAATTTTATTAACACAAGGTTAAAAAAATAACTCAAGGTTAATGAATAATTAAATAGTCGAACCAAGCGTTAATACCCCTCAAGTCAGTCTAAAATAAAGTCAGGCATAGCCAGGGCGCATTTATTTCGGTGATACTTAATATTGCCTCATACTTTAAGTGGTAAAATCCCATTTACTACAGTCAGTTTTTTGTGTAATTAAAAAAGCAGTTTGTCAGGATGATCCCGGTCAAAGCACTCAGCAACTTACCTGCTGACCTTTGGTAGCTGAATGTCTGCTAGCCAATATAACCCCAAAAAAGCGTACTGATGAATTTATGTTGAATACCTCCTGCGTAGAAAGACCAGTTCCACCCATCTCCGAGGCTGACCTAGGAGCACTTTGTTTAGACTCTACTCTCCAAGAATTGTCGCTTTACGATTTTCATGTAGAGGCTACGGATTGGGGAATGCGAATTTCTCAGATGTTAGAAGCTAATCCGCTGTTACCGGGAGTCATTGTGACCCATCAAGGTGAATTTGCTGGTATGATTTCCCGGCGGAGATTTTTAGAATTTATCAGCCGTCCTTTTGGGCGAGAATTATTTTTAAAGCGACCTGTGAGGGCTTTGTACCGCTTTGCCGAAACTGAGAGTTTAATTTTTCCCAGCAATACTTTAATCGTGGATGCAGCCAGGAAGTCGCTGTTGCGATCGAAAGAACTGCTTTACGAACCGATTGTAGTTCAAGTGTCGCCTCAAACTTATACTTTGCTAGATGTACACGAACTGTTAGTAGCCCAATCCCACATTCACGAACTAGCGACAAAATTGCTGAGGCAGCAAACTCAATCTCAACTAATTCAAACCGAAAAACTAGCCAGTTTGGGGCAGATGGTAGCTGGAGTCGCCCACGAAATTAGAAATCCCGTCACCTGCATCAGCGGAAATCTAGGCTTTTTGTCAAACTACTCGAAAGACATCATGGACTTGCTGTCTGCTTACGAACACATTGTGGGTGAAAACGAAAAAATTAACCAACTCAAAAAACACATAGAATTTGATTTTTTGCAAGAAGATTGGGTGGAAATTATCAAAAGTATGAAAGTTTCATCACAGAGGCTGACCGAACTCGTTACCAGCCTCCACACCTTTTCTCACATGGACGAAACCCACTTGAAACAAGCTAACATCCATGAATGTATTGACAGTACGCTGCTAATTATGAAAAACCGTCTCAAGTACCAAATAGAAGTAGTTAAAAGCTATGGTGATTTGCCTTTAGTCAAGTGTTACTCGGGTCAGTTGAGCCAGGTATTTATGAATATCATCAGCAATGCGATCGACGCTTTGGAAGAGGTAAAAGAAGAAAAAGATTTTGTGCCTGCGATTACTATTGAAACCGAGGTAATAGACAGTTCTGACGGAGACTGCGTGAATTCGGAATTAATTCAAAATTATGTTATGGGCGATCGACAAAATTCAAAACAGCTATCCTGCGCCACCCAAAATGCCGGCTTTAGCCCCGAAGCAGGCGAAAAAAATCAAAATAACGCTTGGATAGCCATCAGGATTGCCGATAACGGGCCGGGAATTCCGCCAGAAATTCAGCGGCGGATTTTTGAGACGTTTTTTACTACTAAACCCGCCGGCAAAGGTACCGGTTTGGGGTTGGCAATTACCCATCAAATTGTTACGGAAAAACATAAAGGCAAGTTAAATTTGCATTCAACTCCCGGTACGGGTACGGAATTTGAAATTTTGTTGCCATTGATTTGAAGGTCTGGGGGACTGGTCGATATCGATTTACCGTTCAAGCGGGGGCGGGTTTCTTAGACGAGCAATTTTAGGCGGAGATTGTTTGTAAAACCCGCCCCTATTAATCGGTTACGCTCGAAGCTGAACTGGCATCACCAAGAATGTAGCATTGACTCCACCCAAAGGCTGGAAAATTACGGGGGCTAAAGCACCGTTTAATTGCAGTTGAATTTCTGGGGATTGAGCCGTTTTTAAAATATCAATCAGATATTTCACGTTGAAAGCAATATCTATGCTGTCTCCAGAAATTTGTGCGGGCATTGACTCTTTACCGCAGCCGACATCTTTAGCATCTACAGACAAAGTAATTTCCTGATTCTCCTCGTCGATGCTGCATTTGAGAATATTATTTTTTTGGTCTGCAAAAACGGCAATTCTTTCTACTGCGGCTAAGAACGATCGCCTTTCTAAAGTAATTTGTCGCTCAAAGGAGGGCGGAATCAACTGCCGATATGCGGGATACTGCCCTTCCAAGGTGCGGGTTGTCAGCCGCTGGTCTGCCCATTCAAACACTACTTGACCGTGTTCAAAATGCAGGGTGACAGGTTCAGTCCACTGGCGCATCACCAGCATTCTTTCTACTTCCCGCAATGCTTTAGCGGGGACTGTCACCTCAAATTCTTCTTGGGTTTCTTCGCCTTCAGCTTTTTCATTTGCAGTTTGAACTACTGCCAATCTGTGGCCGTCTGTAGCTGCAAACTCCAAGCAATCTTGCAATACCTTTAAATGCACGCCTGCAAGTACCTGTTTTGCCTCGTCGGGGCTAGTAGCAAATAAAGTTCCTTTGAGTCCTTCTATCAAGGCTTCCGGCGGCAATTTTAGGATTGTTCCGGCTTCGATTGCGGGCAATTCTGGGAATTCTTCCGGGCCCATGCCTCTAACTTGGTAGCTGCCAGAACTGCAAGTGAGATATGCTACGGTGTCCCCCGCTTCGTCTTCTAAAGTAATCTCTCCATCCGGGAGTCTCGAAACAATATCGTTAAGCAATTTAGCGGGTATTGTAAAACTGCCGCCGCCACTCACTTCTGCTGCGAAGCTGGTACGGATGCCCAAACTGAGATCGAAAGCTGTCAAGCTAACCCGCTGATTTTCCTCATCGGCTACTAAGAGCACGTTGGCTAGTACCGGATGTGTCGGGCGGGAGGGAACGGCCCGACTTACCAACGAGAGGTTGGCGTTGAGGTCACTTTGGGTGCAAACCAATTTCATGGTAGGAAGGTTAATTAACCGGATTTGAAACAGAAACAAATCGTATCACAGAAAGCCAGCGGGTCGGTTTTTCTGTGTGTAGGGCTTAAGCATGGGGCGCTTATTCCCGGTTTCTACGCAAAATTGTGTCTGTAAAAACGAGAAATCTTCGTAGAAACCGGGTTTCTGATGTCAGCGCGCGTGGCGAACTATCTGTGTAGGGTACGCAGGGATCGCCTGTTTTTTTTAATTTATTGAACTATTTTTGTATCGATCGCCCTGTGGAAACTGTGGAAAAAACAGCTAACTGCTGGCTGGGCATCACCTCTAGGTAATAAATACCTGTGGAAAACTTGTGGAAAAGCTGTTGCGGTCGATCGCCCGCCCATTTTTGTGCACAAACTGTTTCGGGCGATCGAGTAAAGTTTTCCACAAACCGAGGGCAACTTTTCCACAGGTTTTTCCACAGGCAAGCTGCTACGCATAGAGATTGTCTGTTATCGGAGAGTAACCCCTTCGATGATGCGGATCTTGAAATCGCTGCATAGAGTCATTGGTGTGACAACTGACTGACAACTGACTGACAACTGACCGAAAGCATCCAGGATACAAGCCCCCGGATTCATCCGTGGAGAAATAAAAAACCTGTATCCGATGAAACTTGCCCCCCGAATTTATCCGTGGGGTCAATGCTTCAATTCTTTAATCTAAAATCTAAAATCTAAAATCTAAAATCGATTGACTTCTTCTCAAGTTTTGCGACTGACAACATTAATTCGATCGCTCAACTGACGCAAAGTTTGAGCCAAATTCGGGTCAGTGTTCCGCAACTGAGCAATTTTGTCGCAACTGTAAAGCACAGTCGTGTGATCTTTGCCGCCGAACACTTCGCCAACTTTTGGCAAACTCAAACCAGTATGCTGCCTAATTAAATACATCCCTACTTGACGGGCCAGACTAATTTCTCGCCTGCGAGAAATGCCTTTCAAATCTTCAACAGAAACATCAAACTCCTCAGCCACAACTGCAATTACTGCATCTGGCGTCGCCTCTAAGCTTTCAGTTTGCTGGTTCAAAACCGGGGCGATATTCTCCACGGTCATCGGCAAACCGGTAATTGAAAGATATGCTACCGCCCGAATCAAAGCACCTTCCAATTCCCGAACGTTGGAAGTGTAACTAGAAGCAATGTATTCAATGACATCTCGCGGCAGCCGCATATTTTCATACTCGGCTTTTTTCTGCAAAATTGCCATCCTAGTTTCCAAGTCGGGCAATTGAATGTCGGCAATTAATCCCATGGAAAATCGGGAACACAAACGCTCTTGCAGGCGTGGGATTTGCTGCGGCGGGCGATCGGAAGCTAAAACTACTTGATTCCCGGCTTCGTGCAAAGTATTAAAAGTATGGAAAAATTCTTCTTGAGTGTATTCTTTGCCTTCAATAAATTGGATATCATCTATTAACAAAACATCGGCTGCTCGATAATGATCGCGGAAAGTTTGCATACTATCTTTCCTAATGGCGGCGATTAAATCGTTAGTAAATTTCTCAGTAGAAACGTAAAAAATCTTGGCGTTGGGGTCAATTTCCAAGCGATAATGACCGATCGCCTGCATCAAATGAGTTTTGCCCAAACCGACGCCACCGCACAAAAATAGGGGATTGAATTCTCGGCCCGGAGACTCGGCTACGGCGAGGGAGGCTGCGTGGGCCATGCGGTTGTTGGAACCGACGACAAAGCGGGAAAATACGTATTTCGGGTTTAAATTGGCCGGTTTGGGGGGGTGAAGCGAGTGGCTTTCCATATCGGCGATGGGGGAGGGCCAAATCATGGCGGAATCGCTGCTGCCGCCTGTTTCGTTTCCTCCGGCAATGGTCAAGTAAATGTCCACGGGATAGCCGAGAATTTCGTAGACTGCATCGGCAATGGTTTTGACGTAATATTTTTGCAACCAATTGCGAGCAAAGGGGTTGGGGGCGCTGACAATCAAACAGTTATTTTCGAGCTGTTCCGCCCTGGCAGTTTTGATCCACGTCTCAAAGCTAGGTCTGCTCAGTTGTACCTGGAGACGTTCAAGTATCTGATTCCACAGACTTTCGAGGGGAATGTCCACTGCTCACCTCTGCCGATCGGCATTCAAGATATTAATTCTACTCTAGAGAGTTTAGTCCTCAGATGCTAAAGTTTAAGGGAGTCTGCCGATCGCCAAAATTTTTGCGGCTCTGCAGCCCAAACCAGGTATCGGGGAGTTAGACTAAATCGCCAAATAGTTGGCTAAACTTGTCTATAATTCACCAAACAATAAACTCTAAGTAAGCTTAACTATGTTTGCCGTCAAACGAGCGCTAAAATTGAATAACAACGAAGCGACCTTGATGGCAAAACACGCAGGATTTCGGCGGGTCGTCTTCAATTTCGGGTTAAGCTTGCGGACTCAAATGTATAGTGAGGGCAAGCTTTCGGACTCGAAGGTGATCAACGAAGTTAAAAAAGTTCTCACCAACCACGTCAAGAAGCAACCTGAATTCGCTTGGATGAACCAGTTGTCTAGCCGAGTCTACCAAAACGCTTTAATTGACTTGAAAGATGCGTTTAGTCGATATCGTGCCGGGAAAGCAGGTCATCCAAAATTCGCTAGCCGTCGCAATGGTCAATCTTTTACAGTAGATTCATCCCATGGGAAAGTTCTGCTAAGTGCTGGCAAAACCATTAAGATTCCTACATTGGGAACGTTTCGGCTTGATGAGCCACTAGAATGTGGTTACGTGTCTCAAACTTTCACTATCTCAAAAGAAGGAAGTCGCTGGTTTATTTCATTCTGTGTTGATGCAGAACGTTTACCAGTTCAACAGCCCAAAAGCTCTGTAGGAATCGATGTAGGTATTAAATATGCGGCAACCCTGTCAAACCAGCAAGTTTTTGAGGCACCAAAACCGCTGCAGCAAGCGAAAACCAAACTTGCTACTTTACAGCGAAAAGCGTCCCAGCAGGTAAAAGGCTCCAATAACCAGCGCAAAACCTACAATAAAATTAGCCGGCTTCACGCCCAAATAGCTTGTATTCGTAAAGATTTCCTGCACAAGTTAACAACTTACTTAGCCAAAACATTCAAGTTAATCAAGATTGAAAATTTGAATGTTTTAGGGATGATGGCAAATCACAAGCTGGCGGGCGCAATATCCGACCTTGGGTTTTATGAGTTTAAACGTCAACTCAATTACAAATGTCTTATGTATGGAGCAACTTTAGTCTTGGTAGACCAGTGGTTTCCCAGTTCTAAAACTTGCTCTAATTGTGGCAGCAAAAAAGATATGCCGCTAAGCGTTCGGATTTATGATTGTCCGGTTTGTGGAATATCTATCGACCGAGATTTAAATGCGAGCCTGAACATTTTAAAATGGGAACCCTCGGCTGGAGGGGGATAGCCTACTGATCTTGGGATAGCCGACTACCCAATAGCGTAGGAAGTAAACTCGGATGAACTAAAGATGGCTTTAGATAAGTTTAGGTAAGTTTTACGCAGCAGCTGCTCGGCAAATATTTAGATTTGGCAGGAAAGCCTTAAAACATGGCAATGAAGAGTTCTACTGGCAAATTTTGGAAGCAACCGGCAATTTACATATTGCTGCTGGTAACGGGAGCCGGGGCCGCCATGTTGGGCGATCGTCTGACGGTTTCTCAATTTCGTGCAAATTCTGGCGATTCGGGACAAAGGGCGCTGGAACCTAAATTGCAACTGCCTCCTAATACAAAGGATCGAGTTAGCAAAGTCTTGCCGCCGGCTTCCTTGTCGGGCGACGGGACTAATGTGAATTTTATTGTGGCTGCCGTGGCAAAAGTTGGCCCTGCAGTGGTTCGGATCGATGCTTCGCGCCCGGTGAAACCGGGAAATAGAGGCCTGTCGCCGGAAGATTTTTTTGGCATAGAACCGAATTCGGGTGGCCGGGGCGGGATCGAACGGGGCACTGGTTCGGGTTTTGTCATCGGTGCCGACGGCGTGATTCTCACTAACGCTCACGTTGTAGAGGGAGCCGATACGGTAAATGTAACTCTCAAGGACGGCCGCAGCTATCAGGGGCGGGTGTTGGGGGCGGATAAGGTAACGGATGTGGCTGTGGTGAAGATTGAGGCGAATAATTTGCCTGTGGTGGCGATCGGCAATTCGGATAAGCTGTTGTCTGGGGAATGGGCGATCGCCATCGGCAATCCTTTGGGTTTGGACAATTCCGTAACTGCGGGGATTATTAGCGCTACGGGGCGATCGAGCTCTGATGTGGGCGTACCCGACAAGCGGGTCGGTTTTATTCAAACAGACGCTGCAATTAATCCGGGGAATTCCGGCGGCCCGCTGCTGAATGCTTCGGGCCAAGTTATTGGTATGAATACGGCGATTATTCAAGGTGCTCAAGGATTGGGCTTTGCGATCCCCATTCAGGCGGCGCAAGAGGTGGCGAAGGAACTGATTGCGACGGGGAAAGTCGAACACGCTTATTTGGGAATTGAAATGGCGACGCTGACTCCCGATGTTAAGGAGCAAATTAACAGCAACGCTAACAGCAGCCTGCGAGTTGCAGTCGATCGGGGTGTGGCTATTGTTAGCGTTGTTCCTAATTCTCCGGCAGCAGCAGCCGGTTTGCGGGCTGGAGATGTGATTCAAAAAATTAGCAATCAGCCAATTATTCAGTCGGAAGCTGTTCAGGAGTTCGTGCAAAATGCTAAGGTTGGCGGGCTGTTGCAAATGGAAATCAACCGCAACGGGCAAATAGTTAATTTGACTGTTAAAACGGGGAGTTTGCCGGTTCAAAAAGTTAGATAAGAAGGAAGAAGGAAGAAGGAAGAAGGAAGAAGGAAGAAGGAAATAATAATTTGTCAGTAGTTAACGACTAACCAATAACGACTAACCAATAACTATGGCAGAACTCTTACAAATCTCACAATTAGGAAATCCTGTACTGCGCCGCCAGTCGCAAGTTGTCGAGAATATTAAGGACGATCGCATTCAACAGTTGATTGACAGCTTAATCTTTACAGTACAGCAGGCAAACGGAGTGGGGATTGCCGCTCCTCAAGCGGCTCAGTCCGATCGCCTGTTCATCGTCGCATCCCGTCCCAACCTGCGGTATCCCCAAGCACCCCACATGGAACCCACAGCGATGATTAATCCCCGGATTGTGGCTGCATCAACAGAGACAGTCAAAGACTGGGAAGGCTGTTTGAGCATTCCAGGGATTCGGGGATTGGTGCCCAGAAGTAGGGCGATCGAGATAGAATACACCAGTAGAGACGGCAAACTTCACCGACAAGAATTGACAGACTTTGTGGCTCGAATTTTTCAACACGAACACGACCATTTAGATGGAATCGTGTTTTTAGACAGAGTGGAAAGTACCCACGAACTGATGACAGAAGATGAGTACCAGCAACAATTTGTCAAGCTACTCTAAGCAAAAGCATCCAGCGTACAAGCCCCCGGATTCATCCGCAGGGCCAATTTTTCAATTATCCAATCTAAAATCCAAAATCTAAAATCGATTGACCGAGGACGATTACCAGCAGCAATTTGTCAAGCTGCTCAGACAGTTTGTATAATTGTTATCAGTAATATTACAGATTTTGCACGCAGGAGGGCGAATGTCTATCAATTTGGAAAAAGGCGGGAGAATCAATCTCTCTAAAGAAGCACCCGGGCTGAAAAATGCCGGGATTGGTTTGGGATGGGATACCAATGCTACAGACACAGGCGCAGCATTTGACTTAGATGCTTCCGTGTTTATGTTGGGGGCTACTGGCAAAATTCCTGGCGAAAAATACTTTGTTTTCTACAACAACAAGGAGTCGCCGGACACTTCTGTAATACATCTGGGAGATAGCAGAACCGGAGAAGGATTTGGCGATGATGAAACAGTTACCGTCGATTTAACTAAAGTCGATCCGGCGGTGGAAGAAATTGTGTTTGTGGTAACTATCCACGAAGCAGAATCGAGAAGGCAAAACTTCGGTCAAGTGCGGAATGCTTTTATCAGGATTTACGACACTACTACTAATACAGAGGTAACGAAGTACGATTTGGACGAGGATTTTTCTAGGGAGACAGCGGTAGAGTTTGGCAGACTTTACAAGAAAGACGGTGAGTGGAGGTTCCAAGCTGTAGGACAAGGCTACAATTCCGGCTTGCAAAGCTTTGTAGACAAGTATGCCGCATAAAAAGGCGATCGCTCCTAGCTAAATAAATCGAGGGGAAATTCGGAAGCAGGAATGTTTCCCTCGATTTTAAGCAATCAGACTCATGAGGTGATAAACCAGATGGGAATTCAATTAAAGAAGGGCGAAAGATTTAATCTTTCTAAAACATCTCCAACTTTAACAAAAGTTGCGATCGCCCTGGGATGGGAAATAGCAACTGAACGAAGTTTATCGGACTCAAACCAGCAAAGCTGCGATATCGATGCCTCGGTTTTTGCATTAGGTTCGGACGGCAAAATTCCCGATGAAAGATACTTTGTATTTTACAATAACTCGCAGTCGCCGGACGGAGCGATCGCCCATTCGGGAGATAATCAAACTGGTCAAACTCAAGGGGATGACGAGACAATTTATGTAGACTTAGAAAAAGTAACGGCTGCTGTTGAGGAAATGGTTTTTGTGGTCACGATTCACGACGCACAAGCTAAACATCAAAATTTTAGCCAAATCAGAAATGCTTTTATCCGATTGTACGATCGCCAAACCGGCAGCGAACTAGCCCGCTATGATTTAACAGAAGGTTTTTCTGAAGAAACAGCAGTCGAGTTCGGACGGTTGTATAAAAAAGATGCAGCTTGGAGATTTCAGGCCGTAGGACAAGGATATAAAGCAGGGTTGCAGAGTTTTGTTGACAAGTATCATTCTGAGATTCAACAGCAAGAAAAGCCAGCAAAAATTACAGTAGAACTGCCTAAATTACCAGTTATTGAAGATAGCCACAAAAGTCAGAAAGCTATAGCATTAGACAAAAAGCTTCAGGAGAAAGCGCCGCACATTTTCAATCTTGCTAAGAAAGCCGATATCTCGCTAAAAAAGGCAAATCTCACAAATCACGATGCTCAAGTAGCGCTTTGCCTCGATATTTCTGCTTCTATGTCTTCCCTATACCGTTCAGGAAAAATTCAGCGTTTGGCAGAGAAGATTTTGGCTTTGGGATGTCGGTTTGATGACAACGGATCGATCGACATATTTCTGTTTGGAGTCAACCCCCACAATCCCGGTGAAATGTCGATCGACAATTTCTCAAACTTCATTCACCATATACTGCAACAGTATCCTTTAGAAGGAGGTACTTACTACGGTAAAGTGATGAAGGAAATTAGAAAGTTCTATTTTCCAGATGGTCGCGGTAGCAGGCGCTACGCAGCTATTAAAGCCGATCGACCTGTCTACGTGATGTTTGTAACTGATGGAGAAACGGCTGACGAGTCGGAAAGCAAGCAGCAGCTACAATGGTCGTCCTATGAGCCGATATTTTGGCAGTTTATGGCGATCGGCACGTCGCAGAAAGATGTCAAAAGTAAGGGAGTTCGAGGGTGGTTAGCAAGATCCGTAGCCAGCGATTTTAGCTTTTTAGAACAGCTTGACGAAATGGGCGCTCGCTACCTAGACAACGCCGATTTCTTCAGTTTAGAAGACCCGGAACATATTGCCGATGAGGAATTATACGATTTGTTGACCGCCGAATATCCGCATTGGGTAAAATCAGCACGAATCAAAAATCTCTTACCCTAGAAACAGCTTTGGCCGGCCAACAAAATGCTAGCTTAGGGCAATCATTCAACTTCACAATAAACCTTACACAATCACAAAACTATGGCTATCAACTTGACAAAAGGACAATCGATCGTTCTCAGCAAAAGCGAATACGACTTATCCCGATTAACAATGGCTTTGGGCTGGGATGTAGCGCAAGCTAAAAAAGGTCTTTTCGGCCGCAGCAGCGGTGCAAATTTTGACTTAGATTCCTACGCTCTGCTGCTGGGAGAAAATGGCAAATTAAAGAACTACAAAGAAGATGTAATTTATTACTCTCATTTGGAGTCAAAGGACAAAACAGTTGTTCACTCAGGCGACAATCTCACGGGGGCTGGAGATGGAGACGACGAACAAATTTTGGTAAAACTGAGCTCTTTGCCAGAACAATATCACAAAATAATTTTGGGCGTGAATATTTACGATGGGAAAGAGAGAAAACAGCATTTTGGCCTGGTAGAAAATGCTTTTGTGAGGGCTGTAGATGCGACTGGGAAAGAAATCGCTCGTTATCGCTTGTCAAATGACCCTTCTTATGAAGGAAAATTAAATATGTTGATGGGAGAAGTTTATCGAGAAGGCGGCGAGTGGAAGTTTAAGGCTTTGGGAAATCCTTTGGCTGAAGATTTAAACGGTGTTGTCGGTTCGTTTATGCGGTGATATCAAAAATGTTTTTTTAACCGCAGATAACCGCAGATAAACGCCGATGAAATTCCATCTGCGTTTATCTGTGTTACTCCGCTGATATCTGTGGTTAACAAATCCCCATTTACTTATTAGACATCTGCAAAAAAGCTACTCCAATCAATCTTTAATCGGCCGCATTGTCGGGAACATTACCGCATCGCGGATGCTTTGAGTATTAGTTAAAAGCATCACCAATCTGTCTACGCCGATGCCCATTCCCGCACAGTTAGGCATTCCCAAAGATAGCGCTTGAATAAAGTCTTCATCCATTGGATGCGCTTCGTCATCGCCGGCATTTTTCTGCGCTAACTGTTCCTCAAACCGCTTTCTTTGCTCCTTCGGATCGTTCAATTCTGAGAAGCCGTTCGAGTATTCTGTACCGTTGATAAATAGCTCGAAACGTTCTACAAATCCCGGCTTGCTGCGATGTCCTTTTGCTAAGGGACTGACTTCGACAGGATAGTCGATGATGAATGTAGGTTGAATTAGTTTGGGAACAACTAATTTGTCAAAAACTGCATACAGCACGTAGCCTAAGCTCTGTTGTTCTAACTTAGACAGGTGCAATTCTAGCTTGGTTGCAGAGGCGAGCGCACTTTCCAAGTCCAAACTGTCAAAATCCAGCTCAAACTCGTCTCTGACAGCTTCTACCATCGTTTTCACTTGCCAGTGTTTGCCGCTAAAACCGGGATATTTTTCGCTGTAGTCGAACTTGCGTTCTAAACTAATCGTTTCCCCCTGATTTTCAATTTCTTTGACATCCCCAAATACCGCCGCCGCTGCGAAACATATCACATCTTCGACAACTGTTAAAATGTCGAAAACATCAGCATAAGCTTGGTAAACTTCTAAGGAGGTAAACTCGGGATTGTGGGTGCTGTCAATTCCCTCATTTCTAAATGCTTTCCCTAGTTCAAATACTCGCTCGAAACCGCCACAAATTGCCCGCTTTAAGAATAATTCGGGAGCAACTCGCAAATACAAATCCACATCCAAAGCATTGTGGTGAGTGATGAAGGGCTTAGCAGCAGCACCGCCGTAAATAGCTTGCAGTGTTGGCGTTTCTATTTCGTAAAAATTGGCTTGCCAGAGATAGGAACGGATGCTTTGAACGATGCGACTGCGAAGCATAAAACGGTTGAGCGCATCTTGGTTGCTTGCCAAATCCATTTCGCGGTGACGGCGGCAAACTTCGGGGTCGTTAATTCCGTAATAAGCATCGGGAAATTGAATGGTAGCTTTTGATAAAAGCTTTAATTCCCTCACTAAAATAGAAAGTTCTCCCCTGGGGGTGCGGCAGCCGATACCTTCGACGCCGACAAAATCGCCGACATCGAGCAATTTTTTAATTTGTTCAAAGCTCAAACCGACTTCGCCGGTGACGATTGCTTTCTCGATTTTGAGTTGAATCTTGTCTGTGGCGTCTTTTAAATCGATGAAACCAATTTTGCCGCTGTCTCGTTTGGAAGTGATGCGGCCGGCTAATCGCAGGGGAATTTCTTCGGGGTCGCTTTCTCCGTTTTCGAGTTCTTTTCCCGGCTGACTAAATATTTCGCGAACTTGCTTGGCTGTGTGCGATCGCGCGTAGGATTCACTGGGATACGGTTCTATGCCTTGCGATCGCAGTTCGTCTACTTTTTGACTGCGGACTTCGGCTTCACTGAGAGTCATTAGTTATTGCCTGATTAAAATTACAAATATCTGACATCTTGCACTATTCTGGCGATCGTGCGATCGGGTGGGCTAGAAGAGCCCAACCCCTACTCCCCACAAGAAAATTCACTCTTTGTGGAACAGGCATCTTGCCTGTTCGTGACAAAGCTGCAAGATGTCAGAAACACCAAACTCTATCATAACAGGGTGGTTTTGAGAGCCAATTTGCCAAATAATAAGTTACACCCTCTCGTAACCCGATCGCACAGAGCCGCACTCGCCCCAGAAATATCTCCGATAACAATTTGCGATCGAGTGCACAAAGCGACCGAAACATTAAAAAATTAAGTTGTCTGTCGATCGCAACTGGTGAGATGATATGTAGTGCAGCCTCACGGCAGTTCCATAGAAACTGAACAGCAGAAACGCGAGCGATCGAATTCGGCTCATCGCACCTCTGTCAGAATCGACCACACACACTCTCTCTTAACGTATAAAAACCAGAATTATGGCTGTTGCAACCCAATCACTCGAAGAACTCTGCATCAACTCTATCCGCTTTTTGGCCATCGATGCGGTAGAAAAAGCAAAATCAGGACACCCGGGACTGCCGATGGGCGCTGCCCCTATGGCCTTTGTGCTGTGGGATCGGTTCATGCGGTTCAACCCCAAAAACCCCAAGTGGTTTAATCGCGATCGCTTCGTCCTCTCCGCCGGCCACGGCTGTATGCTACAGTACGCCCTCCTGTATTTGACCGGCTACGATAGCGTCACCATCGACGACATCAAGCAATTTCGCCAGTGGGAATCCAGAACCCCCGGACACCCCGAAAACTTCATGACCGAAGGCGTAGAAGTTACCACCGGCCCCCTGGGACAAGGAATTGCTAATGGCGTCGGTTTGGCAATGGCAGAAGCTCACCTCGCTGCTAAGTTTAACAAGCCCGACCACACAATAGTTGACCACTACACCTATGTAATTTTGGGTGACGGCTGCCACATGGAAGGTGTTTCTGCCGAAGCTTGTTCTTTGGCCGGACACCTCGGACTCGGCAAATTAATTGCCTTGTACGATGACAATCACATTTCTATTGAAGGCGACACAAGCTTGGCCTTTACTGAAGATGTGGGCAAGCGTTTTGAAGCTTACAACTGGCACGTTATTACAGTAGACAATACCGCTCTAGACGAAGATACTAACCTAGAAGCAGTTCACAAAGCTATTGAAGAAGCCAAAAAAGTCACGGACAAACCGTCCATGATTAAAGTCCGCACCGTCATTGGTTACGGTTCTCCAAACAAGCGCAATTCCTACAGCGCTCACGGTGCTGCTTTGGGTACCGATGAAGTGCAAGCAACTCGCGATTTCTTGAAGTGGGAACACGCACCGTTTGAGATTCCTGAGGATGCTTTGTCACACTTCCGCAAAGCAGTCGATCGCGGTGCTCAAGCTGAGCAAGAATGGCAGAAAGCTTTTGATGCTTATAAAGCAGCATATCCTGCAGAAGCTGCAGAATATGAGCGCACGGTGGCCGGCAAACTGCCCGAAGGTTGGGATAAAGTTTTGCCGACATACAAGCCGGAAGATAAGGCCGATTCAACTCGGAATCATTCTGGAAAATGTTTGAATGCTTTGGCAGGTGTCCTACCTGAATTGATCGGCGGTTCCGCTGACTTGGCATCTTCTAACATGACTTTGCTCAAGGGTGAAAAAGACTTCCAAAAAGGTCAGTACGAAGGACGTAACCTGCGCTTTGGTGTGCGGGAACACGGCATGGGTGCGATCGCCAACGGTATGCTTCTGCACGGCGGTTTAATTCCTTACTGCGCCACTTTCTTGGTATTTGCTGACTATATGCGGGGAGCAATTCGCCTCTCTGCACTATCGGAAGCTGGAGTTATTTACGTAATGACTCACGACTCCGTAGCCTTGGGCGAAGACGGCCCCACTCACCAACCCGTGGAAACCATCGCTTCTCTGCGAGTAATTCCCGACTTGTTGGTAATGCGCCCTGCGGATGGTAATGAAACATCCGGCGCTTACAAAGTGGCAGTTGAAAGCCGCACTCGCCCAACTTTAATGGCTTTGTCGCGCCAAAACTTGCCTAACTTGGCTGGAAGCTCGATCGAAGGAACTGCCAAAGGCGCTTACGTTTTGTCTGACGACGGCGGCACTCCTGACATCATTTTAATCGGCACCGGCGGCGAAACATACCTCTGCGTTGATGCCGCTGAAAAATTGCGCGCCGCCGGCAATAAAGTGCGCGTAGTTTCGATGCCTTGCTGGGAATTGTTTGACTTACAAGATGCCGCTTACCGCGAATCTGTACTGCCGAAAGCTGTTACTAAACGGTTGGCAGTTGAAGCAGCTTGTAGCTTCGGCTGGGGACGTTATTTAGGTTCCGAAGGCGACAGCATCAGCATCGACACATTCGGCGCTTCTGCACCGGGCCCCGTTGCTTTAGAAAAGTTTGGCTACACCGTTGATAATGTGGTAGCTAAGGCTCAGGCGCTGTTGGGTTAATAGCAGCAGCATAATTTTTGGTGGGGCGGGCTTCTGGCTCGCCCCATTTTTTATAGAAGAAGGAAGAAGTTCGGCAACGGATGTAACAGATGTAACAGATGGATGGAAGAAGGCTTTAGTTATCTAGGAGAGAAGGCTTTAGTTATCTAGGAGAGAAGGCTTTAGTTATCTAGAAGATAAGGAAGAAGGAAGGAAAAGCTAAAATCTAAAATCTAAAATGGGAATATTGGGTTTCGCTTCGTTCTACCCAACCTAGAGCTCGCTACAGCTCGCGCATCATTGAGAATTGCTATATTAAGAGTTACGGAAGAAAAACCAGTTTCTACGACAATATTCGGTTTGGCAACAAGGCATCTAACCAGAAACCGGGTTTTTAGCCCCCGGTGCGTTCAAGACTGTATCTTTCAAAAATTTGAGATAGGTTATAAGTCATTGGGTTAAATTACTAATTACCAATTACCAATTACCAATTACCAATTACCAATTCTCGATTACCCATTCCATTTATGATGATTTGGAAATTTTTAAATCACCTGTTATTCACCGGGAATTATATTCCTCAAGGCTACTGTTACCTTTGGCAGCGAGAGCTAGTCGCGCTCCACATAGTGTCAGACTCTATAATTGCCCTGGCCTACTATTCAATACCGCTATCCCTAATTTATTTTATCGGTCAGCGAAAAGACTTGCCCTTCCGTAACATCTTTTGGCTGCTTGCAGCGTTTATTATCTCTTGCGGCACTACTCATATAATGGAAGTTTGGACGCTTTGGCATCCTGTTTATTGGGTTTCTGGCAGTCTGAAAATTATTACCGCCGCGATTTCTGCTTACACCGCTTTTGCATTAATTCCTTTAGTTCCCCAAGCATTAACTCTCCTCAGTCCAACTCAATTAGGGATGATCGATTCAATACTGCAAAAAGAAATTATGGAGCGCCGAGAAACGGAAGCTCGCTATCAAACTTTAACTGAAGCTTCGCCGGTGGGAATATTTTATGCAGATGCTGTAGGAGACTGCTTGTATGTCAACGAGCGCTGGTGTCAAATTTCGGGAATTACCTGCGATGAAGCTTTGGGCAAAGGGTGGTTGCAAGGCATTCATCCAGACGACCGCGAGCGGGTTTTTACTGAATGGTATAGCCCCACGCAGGAGAAATTGCCGTTTAAATCTGAGTACCGCTTCCAAGGCATTAATCACTCTCAAATCATTTGGGTATTCGGTCAAGCTGTCGGTCAAATCGGAGAAAATGGGGAGGTTAAAAGTTATGTGTGTACTATTACTGATATTACAGAACGCAAGCAGGTAGAAGAGGAAAATCGACGGCTCAATGAAACTCTGGAGCATCGAGTTGCTGAGCGCACTGCTCAAATTGAAATTTCTAACCAGACATTGCAAAAAGAAATAGCCTACCGCGAAAAAATAGCACTCACTTTGTTGGAATTGACGCAACTGCAAAATGCAATTCTTAATAGCGCTAACTACACAATTATTTCTACAGATCCCGACGGTACAATTAAAACATTTAATCGGGCGGCAGAGCAACTTTTAGGTTATTCGCAAGAAGAAGTGGTGGGGAAAGTCACGGTAGCAATAATTCACGATCCTCTGGAGGTCGCTAAAAGAGCTGAAGTTCTTTCTCAAGAATTGGGAGTGAAAATAGAGCCGGGGATGGAAGCGTTTTTTGCCTTGCCGTCCCGGAAAATCGCTGACGAAAATGAATGGACTTACATTCGCAAAGATGGTTCGCGGTTTCCGGTACTGCTGTCGGTGACTGCCTTATTTGACAGTAACGGAAATATTAACGGTTTTTTGGGTATCGGTCAGGATATTAGCGATCGCAAACAAGCTGAAAAAGAGCTGCGCGACCTAACCAGTGCCATGCAAAATGCGGTGGAAGGCATTTCGCGGCTGGACATTGAGGGACGCTACGTGAAGGTTAACCGAGCTTACGCTCATAAATGCGGTTACGAACCGGAAGAAATGCTTGGCATGGAATGGCAGCCCACCGTACATCCGAGCGATCTTGAGATGATGATCTCAGCTTATCAGGAAATGCTAATTTCTGGCAAAGTAGAAGTTGAAGCTAGAGGCGTTCGGAAAAATGGCTCGTTTTTTTACAAGCAATTAACGATGGTAAAAGCTTGCGACGCACAAGGGATATTTAACGGCCACCACTGTTTTATGAAAGATATCACCGAGCGCAAACTAACGGAAACAGCTTTGCAGGAAAGCGAATTCAAGTACAGGCAAATAGTTGAATTAGCAGAAGAAGGTATTTGGGTAATTGACAGAAATGGCCTCACTACTTACGTGAACCATGCAATGGCGCGAATGCTCGGCTATAGTGAAGTAGAAATGTTCGGGCGGTCGCTTTTTGATTTCATGGACGAACCGGAAAAACCACAAGCTCTTGATAATGTCGATCGGCGCAAGCAAGGTATTGGTCAACAACACGAATTTAGATTCAAAAGCAAGGACGGCAAAGATATTTGGACTCATATGTCTACCAGTCCAGTCATGGACTCTCAGGGTAATCTGCTGTCTTGTTGCGCCTTGGTTTACAACATTACAGACCGCAAAGAAGCAGAGCAGCAAATGCTGCAACTTACAGAAGATTTGAAGCGTTCCAACGAGGAATTAGAACAATTTGCTTATGTGGCTTCCCACGATTTGCAAGAACCGCTCCGAGCCGTTACCAGTTACACTCAATTGCTGGCCCAGCGCTATCAAGGAAATTTGGACGATCGCGCAGATAAGTATATTAATTATATTGTCGATGGCGCCACCAGAATGCAGCAGTTAATTAACGATTTGTTGGCGTATTCGCGCCTGGGAACGAGGGGTCAGGAGTTTGAGCAGGCGGACTGCCACGCTGTGGTTAAGCAAACTATGTGCAATTTGCAAATTGCGATCGCCGAAACAAAAGCTGTAATCACCTGCGACGCGATGCCAACCGTGATGGCGGATGAATTTCAACTGGTGCAATTATTCCAAAATTTGCTCGCCAACAGCATCAAATTTTGTCGCCAAGATATCCCGTTGATTCATATCGCTGCCTGCAGGCAAGAGAGTGAATGGGTGTTCAGTGTCCGCGATAACGGCATTGGCATCGATCCGCAGTATGCCGATCGCATTTTTATCATTTTTGCGCGCCTGCACTCCCGCCGCCAATATTCCGGTACTGGTATAGGTTTGGCGATGTGCAAGCGCATTGTTGAACGCCACGGCGGTCGGATTTGGGTGGAATCTCAGGAGGGAAAAGGAGCGACTTTTTACTTCACTATTCCTATAATTAGTACCTGAAGCCTCAAAGTTCAATTTTGTTTTTATACTTTAAAGGATACGCCGGTTATGAGCGATCGAAGCACTGTTAGACCTATAGAGATTCTGCTGATTGAGGATTCTCCCAGCGATGCCGATTTGGCAATAGAAGTCCTCAATCAGGGTAAAATATTGAATAACTTGCATTTTGTGGAGGATGGAGTCGAAGCAATCAAGTTTTTGCGCCGAAAAGAACCCTATCTTAGGGTACCTCGTCCCGATTTGATTTTGCTCGATTTGCATCTGCCCAAAAAAAGCGGTATTGAAGTGCTAGAAGAAATTAAAACTGACCCAACCTTAAAATTAATTCCTGTAGTGATTCTCAGCACTTCAGCAGCTCCAGAAGATATTTTTAAGTCCTACTCGCTCCACGCCAACTGTTACATAACCAAGCCGGTAGACTTCGTAGAATTTACTAAAGTAGTCAGGTTAATTGAGGAATTCTGGCTGGCAGTCGTCAAACTTCCTCTAAATTAAACGAACAGATGGTTTGCTTATGAGCCTTCTAAAAACTTTTAACCTATGAAAATTCTGCTGGTGGATGATTTGCTCAGCGAGGCTGAATGGACTTTATAAAAGCGGGCGACCAGCCAATTTTTAACCATTTGCAAATAGTATAAGATATGGTATAGGCAAGAATTTTATTGAATAAGCAGGCTTTTCTGTTCGCAGTCTCGTCCTAATTTAATTCTGCTTAACTTGATTAGGCCTAAAAAAAACAGTAGAAAATATTGATATAAATCAACTCAGCACTCAAGTTAAAAATGATTCCGGTGGTAATTATGACAACCTCAGCAGTCGATGAAGAGATGCTCAAGTTTTATGCCCTGTCAGCCCGGTGCTACATCACTAAGCTTATCGATTTTAGTCAAGTCGCTAAGCTGGTGAGATCGATTAAGGATTGGTGGCTGGTGGTGATAGTTCCCAAATAATAATTTTCAAGTTTAAAATGGCATGGGAAAGCGGAAAAGTTTAACCTAAGATTGGTAGAGTAAAAATTTTACAGTCAAAAACGTCTAAGCTATGTGGATTAAGATTCTGTTAGTAGAAGACAATCCTGCTGATGCTGATTTGCTTGCAGAACTGTTAGAAGTATCTGTGGGTGTCGAGTGGGAACTGGTGTCTGTTGAGTTCCTGTATGAGGCGATCGCACAACTGTGCAAACAATCCTTTGATGTAGTTTTGCTCGACCTTTCTTTGCCCGACAGCCGCGGTTTGGAAACCCTAACTCGCCTGCGAGAAGTTGCTCCTGATGTGCCAATGGTGGTAATGACAGGCTTGGACGATGAGGCGATCGCCCTAGAATCAGTTCGCTTGGGAGCTCAAGACTATATTGTTAAAGGTCAAATTACTACTCAATTATTAGTGCGGACGATCCGCTACGCGATCGAACGTTCTCAAACCTTTCAAATGCTGCGGGAAAGCGAGCGCCGCTTTCGGGCGATTTTTGACTCATCATTTCAGCTAACCAAGCTGCTGACTCCCGAAGGAATTGTGCTGGAAGTGAACGAGACAACCCTCGATTTTGCCGGATTGCGATCGGAGGGTATTGTGGGCCGCCCGATGTGGGAAATGGCGATTTGGGCCCAGTCGCCACAGGTTTCTGAACAATTGCAGTGCGCGATCGGCAAAGCAAGTCGCGGCGAGTTTTTCCGCAGCGAAATCGACTTGTTAGGCAAAAGTGGCCAAATTATGACAGTTGATTTCTCACTGAAACCTGTTAAAAATGAAACAGGACAAGTTTTGCTGCTGATTGCGGAAGCCCGTGACATTAGCGATCGCAAACGAGCAGAAGCGGAAATTCTCAAAGCCCTTGCACGAGAAAAAGAACTTTCAGAACTGCGAGCTAAATTTGTCACAATGGTTTCCCACGAGTTCCGCACACCTTTGACAACCATCCAATTTTCCGCTGGATTGCTGCAAGATTACAGTTCTCAGTGGTCCCAAGATAAAAAATCTACTCATTTTGTGCGGATTCAATTAGCAATTAAACGCATGACAGAGTTATTAGAAGATATCCTCGTAATTGGCAAAATCGAAGCCAATACCTTGCAGTTTCAACCGGTTTCCTTAAACCTCGAAAAATTTTGCCGTCAACTGGTAGAAGAGCAGCAGCTCAACGACAGCAACCAACACCCGATCGCCTTTCAATATGAAGGCGGCAACTGCGAGGCTCAAATGGATGAAAAACTGCTGCAGCAAATCTTGGGAAATGTCCTCTCAAATGCCATCAAATATTCCCCGGTCGGCAGTACAGTTTCCTTGCACCTCAACTGTCCAAACAAAGAAGCTGTTTTCCAAGTTCAAGACCAGGGCATCGGCATTCCCCAAGCCGATCGAGAGCGGATATTAGAAACTTTTTACCGAGCTACAAATGTCGGCAATATTTCGGGAACAGGTCTCGGTTTAGCAATTGTGAAGAGGGCTGTGGAACTTCACGGCGGCCAACTCGCGATCGACAGTCAAGAAGGAAAAGGCACAACTTTCACTATTACCTTGCCTCTAATTTGCCCTCCCAATCAATAACAACTGAATTATCAACTATACATATCCGCTACTTAACGATTAATTAAGCGCATAACAAACAAACTTATCAAGTGTCTGAACCCAGAATTTTCCAACAAACTACTGACTAAAAGGAGCTATCACCGTGGCTAAGATTTTGGTAATAGAAGACGAAGAAGCGATTAGAGAGAATATTTTAGAGTTGCTGGAAGCCGAGAATTTTGAAGGAATAGGAGCGATTAACGGCAAAGTGGGCATCAAATTGGCGATCGAAAAAATCCCGGATTTAATTTTGTGCGACATGATGATGCCGGAAGTAGACGGTCACGGCGTCATCAAAGCTTTGCGCTCCGAACCCTTGACTGCCACAATTCCGTTTATTTTCCTCACAGCCAAAGCCGATAAAGTTGACGTTCGCACGGGCATGGAACTGGGAGCTGACGATTACATTACTAAGCCGTGTACGCCCCAAGAACTGCTAAAAGCCATTGCTATTAGACTTGAAAAACAAAAAACAATTAGCCGACAATCTCAAAAGACGTTAGACGAATTACGCACTAATATTAGTATGTCGCTGCCCCACGAATTGCGGACTCCTTTGAATGCAATTCTAGGTTTTTCTGAGCTGATTTTGTCAGAATATCACGTCTTAGAGGAATCAGATATCTTAGAGATGATCGGTCAAATTCAAACTTCCGGTCATCGCTTGTATCGACTGATTCAGAACTTTTTGCTGTATGCAGAACTGGAGATAGCAGCCACAAATCCCGAACTGCTAAAGGAGATGCGAAATAGCGAATTTAGCTGTGTAAAATCTTTGCTGAGTCAAAAAGCGCGGCAGCAAGCAAAACACGCGAGTAGAACAGAAGATTTAGAATTAAACTTGCAAGATTCGTCGGTAGCTATGGATTCTGTCAGACTCGCAAAAATTGTTGAAGAACTCTTGGACAATGCCTTCAAATTTTCATTAGAAGGAACGCCGGTTTTATTAAGCACTTTCGTCGAAAATCAGACTTTTATTCTGTCTGTCAAAGACAAAGGCCGCGGCCTGACTACCGATCAGATTGCACAGCTAGAAGCTTACAGGCAGTTCGATCGCAAACTTTACCAACAAGCAGGTTTGGGATTGGGCCTGGCTATTGTTCAACGCCTGGTCGAATTGCACGGAGGAGAATTTAAAATAGAAAGTTTGCCGCAGCAAGAAACCATAGTTTGCGTTTCCCTGCCTGTCTAAACAATGATTATACCAGTTTCAAAAAAATGTAACTGTAGGCAAACTCCCAACCGTTATGGAATAAATCATTCCCAATTCTAAACTCTAAAATTTAAAATTGTATTATGCAGGAGCGATCGCTCCTTTCAGACACCGCTGCAGATAAATTTGAGCTACCTTATCATTAGGGTTGATTTCCAAGCAGGCGGAAAACAATCTTATAGCTTCGCCACACTTGTCACTATTGTAGAGTACCAAAGCTTGCTCAAACATTGTCTTTGTCTCTAACTTTTTCTGTCGTAACTCTGGCGGATCGGCCGCAAATACTTCATAAAGTGTTACCATTCGCGATTTGCCTTTAACTGCTACGCGATCGATCAACCTCAAATCATAAATATCGTTTAACTGTATAAAAGTATTGTGAGTAATTAACATCGAAACTTCATACTCTTTCGTCAAAGTTTCCACGCGGGAGGCTAAGTTTACCGCATCGCTAATCACCGTGCTGTCCATCCGACTTTGGCCGCCCACCGTGCCTAACATCAAAGAACCCGTATTGATTCCAATGCCAATTTGCAGCGGCGGGCGATCGGGTTGATGCCGACTAATATTATACTCGTTAAGCTGTTCTAGCATAGCAATTCCAGCTTTCACAGCATCGTCCGCACTGCCATCAAACAGCGCCATAATCGCATCGCCAATGTATTTATCAATAAAACCAAAATTGTTAGTAATTGCCGGTTCCATCCGCGACAAATAAGCATTAATAAATTGAAAATTTTCTTCGGGACTCATCGTTTCAGAAACCGAAGTAAAATCGCGAATATCTGAAAACAGCACCGACATTTCTTTCTGTACCTGATCCCCTAATTTTACTTCCACAATACTTTCATATCCCAGAAAGTGGAGAAATTCGTGCGGCACAAACCGCCCGTAAGCATCTGTTAATTTTTCTTCCGCTGCTAAAGCTTTTTGTAACTCGTCTGTGAATTGCCGGCGCTCGGTTTCTACCTCTTGACGCTCTGTGATGTCTTGAAAAGCTGCGATCGCGTAAACTATGTTTTTCCGTTCGTCGTAGATTGGAGTCGCCCAAACCTCGATCGGCACAATCCGATCCGAGCCATGAATTTCTAGATCGTCCATACGCACAAATTCTCCCCGCAACGCCCGAACAATCGGTTGGCTATCCCTCGGATACAATTGATTAGTTCCAGCGTCGTAAAAATGATAAGCTTCCGGAAATTCGTCAGTACCCCCATCAAAAATTAAACCTTGGGCTAGTATCCTTTCCCCCCAAGAATTCATGTAAAAAGGTTTACCCTTACCATCGACAACAAATATTCCCACGGGCATCGCTTCCAGGAATTGAGTCAATCGGCTTTCGTTTTCTAACAGTGCCTCATTTAACTTTTCTTGGGCTGCCAAAGCTTTTTCTAAATCATTAGTAAACCTGATTCGTTCCACTTCCACGTGTCTTTGCAAACTAATATCCTTAGCAAAACCCTGATAGTAAAGCACTTCACCGTTAGCATCATAAACTGTGCGTGCATACTCAGAAATCCAGATAATGCTGCGATCTCGACAGTAAACCTGAGACTCAAACTCACACAGAGTACCGTGCTGTTTCATCAGCGCCAGAAACTCTTGACGGCGGTTGGGTTGGACGTACAATTGCTGCTGAGTATTATTCATACTTTCTATCAATTCTGACGCAGAATCGTAGCCGTAAATTTCCGCCAGAGCAGGATTCGCACTGATAAAATGTCCGTCCGGCGTCGTCTGAAAAATACCTTCTAGAGCATTTTCAAATATCCCGCGATACTTCTCTTCAGCTTGAATTAGCGCCGCTTCAGATTCCTTGCGTTCAGTTATGTCACTAAAAGCAATAATCGCATAGGAAATGTCGCCTGTAGAATCATAAATTGGAGTGGCCCAACTCTCTACAGGAATAATCTTATTAGCTGTACGAATTTCTACACTTTCAGTCCGCACATTTTCGCCCCGAAGCGCCCGCATAATTGGCAATTCTTCCACGGGGCATCTCTGATTAGTTCCGGCTTTATAGAATTGATAAATTGCTGCTTTTTGCTCTGAATTAATATGCGGCACAGTGCCTTTGCCAAATACATCTCGCGCCTTCTGGTTAGCGTAGAAAGATTGCCCGTTTGCATCAAGTACACATACGCCCAATGGCATAGCTTCTAGATATTGGGTCAAGCGACTTTCGTTTTCATGGAGTTTGGCAATCAGCATTGCCTGCTTGCGGTTTAATTTTACCAACTCCTGATTCATTTCCTGAAGTTCTATTTGTTTTTGAACTAACTCTTTATCTTGAAAATATCTATAGATTGCCTCAGTAACAGTTAACTTTAAGTCATCAGATTGCCAAGGTTTAGGTATATATCGGTACAATTTAGCATAGTTAATAGCATTGGCTACCGCCTCCAAATCTGCCTGCCCCGTCAGCATAATCTTGAGAGTGTTCGGCGAGATAGCATGAACGCTCCTTAATAGTTCGTCTCCTTTCATACTAGGCATGATATGATCCGAAATAACCAAAGGAACTTCATACTGTTCTGCTAAAAGTTCGGACAGCAACTCTAAAGCTTCTTCGCCACTTTGGGCCGTTTCAATTAAATATTTATCTTCAAAAGCTTTTAGCAGGTCTATTTCCAGACTATCGAGTATAGTCTGCTCATCATCGACACAAATAATGACTGGTTTTTTCATAAATTTCCTAGACCAGACTTAATCGCTTCAATTAGTTCTTGATTTTGCCAGGGTTTTTCTATGAAAGCATGAAGATTTGCTTGAATTTTTGTTCGTTCGATGGCTTCTTGGTCTGCTTGTCCCGTCAGCATCACTGTCACAATTTGCGGATATTTTTGATGAATTTTAATTAGCAACTCATCTCCTTTCATTCCGGGCATCAACCAATCAGAGACAATCACTAGAATCTTAACCTCAGCTTCAGATAGCTCTTCAATAATCTCTAGGGCTTCGGCAGCACTTTCAGCAAATTCCCAAAGATATTTACCGTTAAAAGCCTGTTGCAGTTCAATTTCCAGACTTTGCAACACCCCTACTTCATCGTCAACACACAAAATTGCTGGTTTAGACATCGCTAGTTTCCTTCTTTAGTTTGGGAGGGTGAAGCCCGATGGGTAAGCACACCGTTTTCCAAATTCTACATTCCGCGCGGGTAGACTGCAAATTTTTAGCCCCCGACTTCAGTCTGCGACGCTTTACCTACTCAGTTAAATTAATCGGCAAAGAAACTGTAAATACTGTATTACCGGGTGCTGACTCCACATCAATTTTACCCTGATGTTTTTCAATTATTTTTTTGACAATATCCAATCCCAACCCGCTGCCTTCTCCCGCAGGTTTAGTAGTAAAAAAAGGCTCAAAAATTTTGGGAATAATCTCCGGTTGAATCCCCTTACCGCTGTCAGTAATTTTTACCAAGACGCTGGTATCTTGTTGTACCGCGTCAATTGTTAAAGTTCCTTGATTGTCCATCGCTTGTAAGGCATTGTGAATTAAATTTGTCCAAACTTGATTGAGTTCGTCGGGATAACACAGTACCACAGGCAATTGATCTTGATAATTTCTGACCACTTCCACACCCTGCTTGATTTGGTTTTGATAAAGAGTTAATACAGTTTCAATTCCCTCCGTAATCTTCCCCTGTATTTTTTCCCCATTTACATCGTAACGCGCATAATTTTTCAGGGCAAAGACGACTTTGGCAGCGCGTTCAGTAGCGGTAGCGATGGTTCGGGCGCTTCTGTGAATGCTAGCAAAGTCGTAGGCTGTTTTTATAATATTTTCGCAGTCCGGGTCTTTGAGCAACGGCAAGAATTCTTGCAAATTTCCCTGCAATCCGATATTGACTAAAATGCTAGCAAGGCTGTCAGCATTGTCAATCTCTTCCGACTCTAGTTGCTGCTTCACGGTTTTTTTCAATCCCCGTTTTTCTCGCGTAGATAAAGAGTAAGTTTGTTGGCTGGAACTGTACATCAAACGCAAGAAATCGTGCTCGCGTTCTGCTGACAGTTCTTTAAAAAAAACTGGCAAACTTTCGAGATTGTTATCCAAAAAGCTGGTAATATTTCCAATTGACGACCGAATCGCGCCCAAGGGCGTATTAATTTCGTGAGCAATGCCCGCAATCAGTTGCCCTAATGCCGCCATTTTTTCTGATTGCACTAATTGATTCTGAGTAGCTTGCAGTTGGTCTAAAGTAACTGTAAGTTCATTGTTTTTCTGTTGGAGTTTTTTTTGCAACTGGCACATTGCTAAATGGGTTTCTACCCTAACTAGAACCTCTTCCACCTGAAAGGGCTTGGTAATATAATCTACGCCGCCCACCGCAAAGGCTTTGACCTTATCTAGTACGTCATTAATCGCGCTAATAAAAATCACCGGAATGTCGCGAGTGCGTTCATCAGCTTTGATTTTTTCGCAAACTTCATACCCATTCATTTCGGGCATCATAATATCCAGCAAAATCAAATCAGGAGGCATACCTTTTGCCGCAGAAAGCGCTAACTCACCGCTAGGTACGGGGCGGACTTTATAGCCCTTGCCATTCAAAATTCCGGCTAGCAGTCGCAAATTAGCTGGGGTGTCGTCAACTACTAAAATATTACCGCGATCGGTGCTAGCAAGGTCGTTATTCATGTGATATTGCTTGAGATATTAACTTTAAAATTTTGTCGTACTCGAAATTTTCTATACAATTGGCGATCGCACCAGCCGTTACTGCATCCTTTAAGCGAATTTGCTCGATCGAGCTATCAATTACATCCATATCTGCATTTAGTATAGCCAGCTTTAAATCTGCTACCAGCGACTCAGGCAATCTCACGAAATCAGCCGCAGTCAGTGCGCGATCGCCCTCTTTGATTGCCGATAAATTAGTTTGACCCGGATCTTCATAAATATAGCGCACTCCGATATGTTTGTGCATAGCATCAAAAATATCGGCTTCCCGGAAAGGCTTCCTCATAAAAGCATCGCAACCCGCCGATAAAATAACTGCCCGTTCTTCCTCCAAAACGCTCGCTGTCAGCGCAATAATCGCAGTAGCTTGACCTTTAATAGTACCTTTAATGTATTGCGTAGCTTCGTAGCCGTCCATCACAGGCATTCTCATGTCCATCCAAATTAGATGCGGTTCCCAACTATTCCAAATCTCAATAGCTTCTTGACCGTTAGTAGCTTCTTTTAGTTCAAAACCCAGAGGATAGAGGATTTTAATTAACAGTTGGCGGTTGAGCGGTTTATCGTCTACTATCAAAATTCGATAGGTGTGTTGGTTGGGAACCAGTGCAATAACATTCCGGCTGGGTTTTGGGCTTTCAATATCAGCCGCATTGACCGCAATAACTTGAATGTCAAACTTAAAATTAGTTCCCTTGTCCACAGCAGAATAGACGCTCATTTTGCCGCCCATTAATTCCACAAATTTGCGGCTGATTGGCAATCCCAAGCCGGTACCTTCTTGCGAATCTTTCCCTGTCTTGGTTTGCACGAAAGGTTCAAAAATAGCGTCTAATTCATTGGTAGCAATACCGGAACCAGTATCTTCGACTTCAAAATGAAGGAAGAAGGAAAAGGCAGACGCTGAATCGTCACTTGGCGTGGCAATAATCTGGTTGTTCGAGTGACTGAGTTGAGATATTTTAAGACCATAAATTGCTGGAATTTCTGTATTTTGTGATACTTCGGAGTGAGCAAATTTTCCTCCTTCTACCTGCTGATTTCTGCCTAATGACTGCTTGCTAACTCTGACGGCTACACTCCCCTCATGGGTAAATTTAAGAGAGTTGTTGAGCAGATTAATTAAGATTTGTCGCAACTTTACGTCGTCGGCTTCTACATATTGCGGCACGTCGGGACTGCGGTCAAAAACTAACTGCAACTGCTTGTCATCTGCTTTGAGTTCAAACATATCTTCCAAGTCGTTTAGCAGGCGATAGAGGTCAAATTTTTTGGGATTGAGGGTGGTACGCCCGGATTCAATTTTAGATAAATCGAGTACGTTATTAATCAGGGTGAGCAGGTGTTCTCCGCTGCTGCTAATTATGCTAATGTTTTCTTGATGTTCTGGGGATAGAGTTCGGCTGCGAGTCATGAGTTGGGAAAAGCCCAGAATTGCATTGAGAGGCGATCGCAATTCGTGGCTCATGTTAGCAAGAAATGTGCTTTTAGCTTGATTCGCTACCTCTGCTTTGTCTTTAGCTACAGCCAATTCTGCCGTCCGCTCTTGCACTCGGTTTTCTAAAGTTTCAAAAGATTGTTGCAGTTGTTGAGCCATGCTGTTAAATGACTTGGCTAATTCCCCCAATTCGTCGGAGCGTTCACTTTCTACGGTTGTGTCCCATTCACCTTTAGCAATATTTTTTGCGGCTGCATTTAAGCGCAAAATAGGGTTTGTTACCCACCGAGAAGTCAGAATGCCGATGGCCACCGCTACTCCTAAAGCTGCGAAACAAAGCAAAACCGCTGTGCGAGTATTGGCATCAATTTCTGCGGTGAAATCAGCTTCGGGAACAACTACGACAATCAGCCAGTCTAAACCTTTGCCGTCTTGGAACGGCAGGACTTTTAAAAAGTGTCGCTTGTGATTTATTTCAAAGCTCAATAACTCCGATTTTTTAATTAGGTCGAATTTTTGATACTGTGCAGTTAAATATTTAGCTGTAGATCGAGTAAAAGGGTTGCTGCTTTCTTCCACTTTAAACAATTGCCTTTCATTACCTTTAGTGCGAAACGGTTTTTCTGGGGTGGAAGTTGCTAACAAAGTACCCTGGCGATCTATAATAAATGTTTGACCGGATTTGCCGACTTTGAGACTGTGGAGAAATATTCCAAGATGGTCGAGACGCAAGGCAGCAAATAATCCTCCTTCTAGCTGATTTTTGTCGCTGTATACGGGTTGGAGAGCGCTGATAATTAAGGTCGGCTCTAGTAAGGAAATATAAACCGAACTCCAAGTAGGTTGACCGACTTTTACGGCTTTTTTGTACGCAGTATTTTGCCGATTGTCAAAGTTTTTGACAACGGTGGCAACTGTAGTCCGATCGCCTCGCTCGTTCGTGTTGTAAGAATAAAAATTTAACCCAGTAGATTTTTCTATCACATTCATCGTGCGGGAGCCGTTAGAAAGTTGTTCACCCGATCTATAATCTCCCTTCTCGTTGCCAACCGAGGTAAAATTGATATAGGGATATAATTGTACTTGTCGCCAAAGATATTTCTCCCAAGCTGATAAGTTCTCCATCTTTAACAAGCCGAGCTTGACAGCATCCAGCTTGGTTTGATTGATTAGATGGGGAGTTGTCAGGTAAACTTGCAGGTTTTGCTCGACACGCAAACTCACCTCGCTCATTAACTGACTGGCAAGGTTATTAACTGCTTTTTGTCCGTTTCTAAAAGACAGATATCCTACGAGTCCCACGGCTCCCACGATTTGCAGTACAAATGGAAATATGAGAACAGTTCGCAGCGGTAATTTGTCTAAAAGTTTAGAAACCATAAGATTGAGAGGTTTGGTGAACTTAGTCTAGAACCGTATTTGCACCACCGGTCTTAATAGCAGCACCATTTATTTACTCCCGCTTAGGTAGGGGGAATTGATGCGGGCTATTTTAGCTGTGGTAGATGCTCGATCCCGATCGAATGTGCACCTAATGTTTACTCGATTAAAATCTATTATTTTATCCATTGTCGTATTATTGTTACCATTTAGGTAAAAGTTGCAGTCTCTGGGTTCGAGAACAGCCTGATATTTGATCGCGCGGGCGAGTTGAACCCGCAGGGGTCAAGCGGTTTGGAGGCTGGTCAGGAAATTTGCGATCGGCACTCGCCATTTTCCGCAAGACGTGTTATACTGTAAACAGTCGAGGGCACGTAGCTCAGTGGATAGAGCATCAGGTTCCGGTCCTGAGGGTCGGGGGTTCAAATCCCTCCGTGCTCATTGAAATTTAGTGAATGACTGACTTTGAGACCGAGGACAAATTTTTGTCCTCGGTCTTAATTATTGTGATTTAAGCGTCAGTGTCAAAAATCGAATCGCCACTGTACTCGCATATCGCAGACTGATTGCGCCCCTGTTGCTTGGCCCGGTATAGTGAACGATCGGCGATCGCAATCAAGTCAGCCGATGATAGTTCCGAAATCGGAATCAAGTTGGCGATACCCATACTAATAGTAACTACATCACTCACATCAGAGGTTTTGTGAGGAATATGTAAAGCTTTAATAGCAGCGTGAATCCGTTGGGCCACCGAACTCGCTCCTTCAATATCAGTATTAGGCAAAATGATGGCAAATTCTTCTCCGCCGTAACGCGCCACCAAATCCGCCGGACGGTACACTACCTCTTGCACAGTCTGAGCAAGTTTGAACAGACAATCATCCCCCATTAGATGACCGTAGCAATCATTATAACGTTTGAAATAATCCACATCAAACAACAAAAGAGAAAGAGGTTTTTGTTCCCGGTATAGCCGCTGCCATTCATGCTCTAAGCGGTCATTAAAACAGCGGCGATTAGCAATTTGAGTTAATCCATCAATATTGACCACTTGTTCTAAGAGGTGAGTAGCGCGAGCTAGTTCTTCGTTAGAGAGTGCAAGTTGTTGATTAATTTCTCTCATTCGCGCTTGGGCCTGCTGCCTTTCTGCCAATTCCTTCTGCAACTTATGAAAAATATCCGCTTGTTTAATGGCGATCGCTAACTGATTAGCAATCTGTTTAACAAGGTCAATTTCAAATTCTTCCCATTGCCGAGGAGCAGAACATTGATGAATACATAACAACCCCCACAAATCTTGTCCATTGAGCAACGGCGCAACTAAATTAGCTCGAACAGGAAATTGTTTCCAAAGAGCGCGGTAACAGTGTTGAAGGTCAATCTTATTGATATCTTGAACTACCTGCATTCTCCCTTCTTGATATGAATCAGGAGCTTGTTCACCAGCACATGGGTCGTTAAATTGATTTCTGCTTACCAATTTACATCCTTCGCCTACGGATTCTGAAACAAACTCACCATATCCAAATTTACTGTCAGGAGCGAACTTAAATATGCCGACGCGCTCGGCATCAAGAAACAGGCGAATCTCCTGCGAAGCAATCTCAAAAATTGTAGACAAATCAAGAGATTGACGAATGTGTAGAGTAATTTCTTGAAGTAATATCGCCTTGTCGTACTGTTTCCGCAGAGCTATTTCCGCTTGCTTTTGGGCGATAATAGCTGCCTCTGCTGCTTTTTTTGCTTTAATAATTTCACTTTCGTACAGGATACGCTGGCGGATACAGAGCAAGATGCAATCGTTGACGGAGCTTCCTCCCTTCTCCCGACGCACAGCGTTGATCAGCATAGGTATATCACTACCCGGCTTTGACCTTAATGAGAAGTAAATTTCCTCTACTTTACCGTCAAGCTTCAACAGGGGGAAGAAATGGGTTTGAAAAAAAATCCGGCTGGCCATTGGCAGAATAAAGTCCATTTTCCGTTCCCGCAGTTCATCGGTTTCGTATCCGAGTAATTGCAGTAAGGTGGCGTTGACCATTAGGATCGTACCATCGTCAGCAAACGAGAGGAATCCACAGGGTGAATTGTTGAGTAGCTCGTCTATCTGGTAGGTCATATTTGCCATACAAATCAGGTAGTATGAGGTTCACTCAAATACTCCTTAATCAGGTCGATCGTCTCTTGTGGATGACTCAGGTGCGGGCAATGTCCCGTAGCTTTCATCAGCCGTAGCGTACTTTTAGGCAGGTGGCGGTGGAGATAATGCCCTACCTCGGTGGGAGCTACCATGTCATCAGTGCATTGCAATATCAGTGAAGGTACTGAGGCATTCGCTAAATCAGTGCGATTGTCAGAGTAAAAAGTCACCTCGGCAAAGCGACTTGCAACCACCGGATCGGTGGAGCAAAAACTTGTCTCAAGTTCCTCACTTAACTCAGGACGATCCTGATTCTGCATCACCATTGGCGCCAGAAAGCTTGCCCAACCAATGTAATTTTTATCCATGATATCGAGGAGATCCTCAATATCTTTGCGCTCAAACCCTCCGTAATAATTTGGTAAATCATTGATGTAGCAGGGTGAAGGTGCTACGAAAATCAGGCGATCAAAGTAATTAGGAGCTTGAATAGAGGACAGAAGGCCGATCATAGTGCTGACCGAATGACCGACAAAAATCACATTTGTCAACGCCAATTCTTGACAGATATCGAGGACATCCTGAACATAGCCATTGAGGTCGCTGTACCGTTCATAACTGTAGGCACTAATATCAGACTGTCCAGAACCTACATAATCAAATAGGATGATTTTGTAGTCCTTCTCGAAGGCCGGTGTTACGAAACGCCACATATTTTGATCGCACCCAAATCCATGAGCAAACATCATCGTCTGGGTGCCTTGTCCAAACATTTTTATATTATTCCGTCGTAAAATTTTATGAGTCATTTGCTCGACACGAGGATTAAATTGATTATAAGACTTTTGCGCGCTTTTATGAGGATTGCTCATCCCAAATAGTGGTAGACAACAATTTAGGATGTCGGATTAATTGAGTGGCAACCTCAGCACTAACAGGCTGGCTAAACATATAACCCTGCCCAATTTCACACGCGATCGATCGCTTGTAACTATTGCAATTGCGCTGGGGTTTCAATTCCTTCGGCAATTGTGCTCACATTTAAGCCATGTGGGATTACAACTATGGGTTGGGCAATTCCGCGAGCGATCGGAGCGTTGGCTAAATCGCGGACAAATGAGCGATCAATTTTGAGCGACTTCACCAGAAAATTTTTCAGGTTGTTGAAAGCAGCATAGGCAGTCGCAAAATCATCGACATAAATCTCAATATTATGCTCCGATCATTGCCTCAAAAGATTGTAGGTAATGTCAACATTAAGCATTATTGCCGTTCCCGTAATCTCTAGCTATGGATATTTTGGCTTCATATCGGTGCGCTCAAGGAGGCGATCGCTCTTAGCGATTAAAGTCGGTTGGCTGAGTTGACGTGCCGACAGATTCACCCCGATATTAGGAAGAATTAGTTTTGCTGCTAGCCACTGCTGATATTCCAGCCAGCTTGCTCTAAAATCCATTTGCTCTTCGGGTAAAATCAATCCAGTTTTTTCGGCGATGGGAATACATCGATGGCGATGAATCCAACCTAGTTCAGGAGAATATCCTCCTACTAGAACTTTAACACCAGCAAGGCTACCTGTTTGCCAATCGAGCTGAGGTTTATCGTACAGCAAGTATTGGCTTTCCAAGCACAATTCAAGAGATTTGCGATCGCCAGGGTATTGGATTTCGCCCAAGGTATTGTGGCTGTGTAAAAACTATAGGTATTGGGCCCGATTTCTTAACGTAATATAGGGAAATATCTGCATTTTTGAGCAAGCTATCGAACTTCATTTCATCTTGTGGATCTAGGGACACGCCTATACTGGTGATGAGGTGTAAATAATGATTTTTGAGAAGAAAATTATTTTTAATATTTTTGTAGAGGTAATCCCCCCTAGTTTCCCTAATCTAGCAGGGCGGTTTCATTCTCAAATTTTAGCAGCGCTAAAATTTGAGAATGGGACATCATTAAGTTTAGGGAACGCCCAGATTTTTGCGCTCCCTCAAAACTCGCTCATATTTAATATGAAAATTAACCGTCTGCCTTGCCGAGCAACGGTTTAACTGATAAAATGTTGTAAATTAGATCGACAATAAACCGCTCGAATACTGTGTTAAATGCTGATAAGTATCAGCTTGGATAAGTTATAACCCAACCATCGTTGTCCTGTTTTTAGTGACAAAAAGCCTAAAACTCGGTAAAAATTGAGGGCTATCGTACTTAAAATCGATAAGTTAGTGACGGCTTTATAATTGTGTCTCGGCCACATATCTTCTCGAAAAATTACATCCTTT
>NZ_JAUBRM010000219.1:0-1766 GCF_036701905.1 Microcoleus sp. MON2_D5 | reverse complement strand
TATCCTTTCTCTGCGCTGTGCTTATCTCAATGGTCAACTTTCCACTTGATATATGTGCAAAACTGAGATGCACCCCCGAGGAAGATGTGGTGCTGATGGAGCGAATTGCTCAAAAAACCTGGCTAGCCGTGGAGCGAGCGCGGGCAGAAGAAGAATTGCGCGAAAGTGAAGCTCATCTGCAACTGGCAGTAAAAATCGGACGAATGGGAACTTGGGACTGGGAGATGCAGACAGGTGCAATGCTTTGGTCAGAAGGACACTTCACCGTCCTGGGTCTACAACCAAACGAATACGAACCGGGCTATGAAGTTTGGGCAAGTCGGGTTCATCCTGATGACCTAGCAGAAGCTGAGGCAACACTTCAGCAAGCCATAGCTGACAAGAAGGATTATCACCATGAATATCGCCTGCGTTGGTTAGATGGCTCCATTCACTGGGTCGAAGCGAGAGGACACTTTACTTATGATGCACAGGAACATCCCAAGCACTCGATCGGAGTTGTCATTGATATCACACAGCGCAAGCAAGCCGAACAGGAACGGGAACAACTACTAGAGCGCGAACGCATTGCCCGTTCAGAGGCAGAAGCGGCACAGCACCAATTGGCCACTATTTTTAATACATCTCCGATTGGACTTGCCCTGTTAGATGAAAAGCAGCGATTTATTGCCATCAACGAAGCATTAGCAGAAATTAATGGATTAACCCGCGAGCAACACTTAGGACATTCCATTTCAGAACTTTTCGGTCAATCCGATCCAAAATTAGTTGAAGTCTTTCATCAGATCTACACCACAGGAAATCCCTTTATTTCACCAAACTTTGCGGTGAATTTTCCCGGACGCGGCGATCGCCGTCCCGGTTACTACAACGTTTACTATCTTCCGACTCTGAACTCAAATAGTCAGGTAGAAGGCGTTCTAGTCTATGTGGTAGATGTGACTGAGCGCGTCAGGCTAGAGCTTGCCCAACGTTTTCTGTCTGAGGCAAGTGCAGTGCTGGCATCCTCACTCGATTATCAAACGACTCTAGAGAGAGTCGCGCAGCTTACGGTGCCCCAATTAGCGGACTGGTGTACGGTTCACATGATAGAAGAGGATGGTGCGATCGAGCAGATTGCGGTGGCTCACATTGAGCCTGCCAAACTCGAATGGGCATATCAGATTAGAGACAAGTATCCACTAAACCCGGATGACCCTCGCGCTGCTGCATACACATTGCGAACTGGACAATCTGACTTGCTGCCGGAGATTCCCGATGAGTTGCTGGTACTCTCAGCGCGTGACGCAGAACATTTAGAGATTCTGCGGCAGGTTGGATTGAGATCTGTAATGACGGTGCCACTACGAACTCAGGCACGAATTCTAGGGGTCATCTCCTTTATAGGTGCCGAATCTGAACGACAGTACACCCTGGCAGATTTGCAACAGGCAGAGGAACTGGCTCGTCGTGCTTCCTTGGCGATCGACAATGCTCGCTTGTACCGGGTGGCTCAACGCGATCGCGCCAAAGCAGAAGCCGCTAACCGGATTAAAGACGAATTCTTGGCGGTGTTGTCTCACGAGTTGCGCTCGCCCCTCAATCCGATTCTGGGCTGGACAAAATTGCTGCGAACTGGGCGATTAGATGGTACAAAAACGCAGCAAGCGCTGGAAACGATCGAACGCAACGCCAAGCTGCAAGCGCAACTAATTGAGGACTTGTTGGATGTCTCGCGCATTCTGCAAGGAAAAATGACGTTAAACGTCGCTCCTGTGAATCTAGCG
>NZ_JAUBRM010000066.1:0-41573 GCF_036701905.1 Microcoleus sp. MON2_D5 | reverse complement strand
TCTGATTTTTCGCTCATCTGACTACATTACCATATTTCTCGGCTCTCACTCTCACTATTTTTTACCTGAATCCTTACTTTTTTACGATTGAGTCCTAATTTTTGTCGCCTACCGACACACTGCCGTCCGACTCACCCAATTTCCCGTTCGCTGTAGCAATAATTCAGATAATTCAACCTGCATTAGCATCGGGATACTCGGCTAAAGCATACTCTGACTTCTGCTTCTGCATTAGTCAGTCAAATGGCTGAATCTGGATTTTCCCCTCTTTTTTGGAAGTAAGTTTCCCTCAGTTTGTTGTTGCTTGACCAGTTTTTGAACCCGACTTTTAGTAACACCAAACCGACTGGCTACTTTTCTCGCTTGACATCTTTTCTACTAAGTGTGCTGTCACTATTTTTAATCCCAGGTCGAGGGAATAGGATTTCCTACGCTTTGGCTATCAAATATTCCAATTATCAATTGTACCTCATAACATCGTCAAGTGCTGTATCGTCATTGAAGGTCTGTTTTCATAAGAAAGAAGAGTACCTCAAAAAAATTGACACAGAAATGCCTAATATTCATTGATAATTCCTTCCGTAATCTAGTCGCGACTATAACTTAATTGAATTGGTGCGACCTTCAACAAAAGAATACCTTGCTAATCGACTGTTTACATCAAGTGAAAAACGAGAGTATTTATTACATCGCCTCTTAAATGAAGGAGAGTTGATTATTAAATGGGGACGAAAAATCCCAAACAAGGGTAATTATTGTAGCACGGTTTAAATGCACAACAGCTTATCCAACCCATCCTTCTATTTGGGTGGATTTATCCTTGGTTACCAATATTTGCTTATCCTAATTTATTGCTTGGGTTCAACGATTTAATTGATACAATAAATCAATTCCCACCCTTTTATTCTTCTGTTTGATCGGGCTTATTTCTTACTTCTTTAATCCGGAAAGTGACAGAAGAGGGAGATCGGGGTTTGGATCGCGGGCTTACAGTGGCATTTTTTTGGCGGAGTGGTATAACTACTCGGAATCAACAAATATTGCAATTCGTCAAGCGCTAGTGGGAGAGGGTAAATTAGTGTTGGATATAGAAAAATCTACAGGAAGTATCGAAGTGCCTGTCCCATTCGCCTTGCCAGCAGGATCGGGCTGGTAAAGTTGGATACGAGCGCGCCCAAGTCGTTTAGCTTGATAAAGCGCTTGGTCGGCTGCGGCAATCAGAATTTCGGCTCCCGATTCAGATGCAGGAACAATACTCGCTACGCCCAGACTCATAGTGACGTACGGGCTCACTTGAGAACCAGCGTGAGGAAGCTGCAAAGCTGCGATTTTAAGCTGTATGTGTTCGGCTACCATCACGGCGCCTTGAATCGCGGTATTTGGCAAAATAACGGCAAATTCTTCGCCTCCGTACCGAGCTACTAAATCGGCGGGGCGACCGACTGCATTGCCGATCGCCGCGGCGACTTGCCGCAAACATTCGTCTCCCCCTGGGTGCCCGTAGGTATCGTTGTAACTTTTAAAAGAATCAATATCGCAGAGAATCAGGGACAGAGGCGTTTGTTCCCGGGCTTGTCTGCGCCACTCCATTTCTAAATACTGATCGAATCGGCGGCGGTTTGCTAGCTGCGTGAGTTCGTCTAAAGTTGCCAAGCGCTCTAACTTGAGGTTGGCCGCTTGCAACTGCTGGTAGAGTTCTGCTTGCTTGATGGCGATCGCCAACTGCGTGGCCAGAGAAGACAGCAACTCTACTTCCAACTGCATCCACTGCCGGGGACTGCACTGGTGGGCCATCAGCAGCCCCCACAACTCGTCTCCTTGCACTAAAGGCACTACCAAATAAGCTCTCACCGCGAATTGTGCGAGCAAGTCAATTTGATATTGCGGCATATCGGCGGCCAAAACATCAGCGATCGGTCGGATAGCTCGATGTTGGTACGCTTCGATATAGAACTGGTCAAAACAGAAATTTTCCAGGGTTTCCCCCAACATCGGCGGGCAGTTGGGAGCTACAGATTCCACTGTCACCGCCCCCGTCGCCGGGCCGGCGCAGAGACTGGCGGTACAGGGGTTGAAGCGGACGATCATCACTCGATCGGCCTGAAGGAAGTGACGCACTTCTGTCACTGTCGTGCTGAGCACTTCGCCCAAATCCAAAGACTGGCGGATGTGCTGAGTAATCGTCGCCATCAGCAGTTCTCGTTCGTTCTGCTGTCGCAGCGCCTCTTCTGCCCGCTTGTACTCGGTGATATCTTGAGCGGTGCCGAAAATTTGTTTGGGGCAGCCGTCGGCTGTGCGGGCGAAAACTTGGTCGCGGCAGCGAAACCAGCGCCATTCGCCCGATCGATGTTTGAGCCGATACTCCAATTCCAAAATATGCCCGTCTTGGGTCGAGGGAAATTTTTGCTGGTGGGCTTTGAGCTTGGGCAAATCTTCTGGGTACACCAAACTGGAATACAAAGCAGTTTGCATCTGTAAAATTTCTTGGGGAGTGTAACCCAGCAATTTAGAAGCTTGACCGTTGACGTAGACGTTTCGCTGTTCGGTCAAATCGTAGATGTACAGCAAATAAGGCGCCGCGTCAGCAATCTGCTGGATGAAATGCTGACTCGATCGCAATTCTTCCTCCACCCGCTGGCGCACTTGCACTTCTTCCAAAGCTTGATCCCGCATTGTGCGGTAAGCTTGGATGCGGTGGGTGAGGTCGGTCACGTCTTGAATCACCAGCAGCGCGTAAAACGATGGGGAATTGACCCCCGGCCATATTGATGACGAAGCTGAGGGTGCAGATTCCCTAGACAAAAAAGCACTTCTTGGCGATCCGACTCCGACAGTACCGTCTGATTCCAACTCAATACTACGGAGAATCCAGTCTCTGATTTCCTGTTCTTCTATGCCAGCCTCTTGGGCCGGCACAGCAGTCACAGTAGTTTGCTGAATTCGCTGCTGGCCGTCTTGCCAAGTTGCCGGAATCAGGTGTTTGTGAATTTGAGAAGAAAAAATTGTTGGCGGGCCTCCTGCAAAGATTTGCTTGAAGCGAGTGGCATACTTTAACTGACTCAGGTGAGGAAAATGGGTTGTGATCTTTGTTCCCAATATTTGGCTGCGGGGAATTTTAGTCCACTCTTCCAGACAAGTGTTCCAAAACAGCACCACAAAATCATCTTGCAGCAAGCAGGCGCCGACTGGTACGCTGTCGAGAACCCCAAACTTTTCCTTAATACTTTTGCTCTCCTCAATCATAGACCCCCGGCAAGTTGATTGATAGCAGTCAACAAGGTGTCAAAGGAATTAACATTGAAAATAAGAATGATATCTCCTTCAATGTGAAGCCTTTCAATCATGAAACTGGTCTGGGCTAATAAAACAACTGTATCAGTAGCTAAACCGCCAGATATCAGCAAATTAGCAATCGTCCCTTCGCTATAAGTGGGAATTGAGTAGTTCAGGCGCTGCTGAAGTACGTTGCTGATTGCACCCATGACCCCATTAATTACAATATTTCCCACTTCACTCAGCGTACCAATTTTGACTGAATCGAGATCGTGAGTTCCCACTTCTTCCCCTGTAAGCATTGTCACCAGCAGGGCAGCGCTGTTGGTGGGAAAGACTAGCTGGGCAATGCCTCCAAAGGAGCCTGTGAATTTGAGCTGGACAGCGGCGATTTGCTCGCCGTTGAGGTGTTGCTCTAACTCTTCTTCCACGTCGATGGGAGTCAGGATTTGAAGGTAGGGGATTTGCAAGCGAATCGGGGAGTCGATCATGTCGTTCAAAACCCCTGCGGCTTGACCGATACCGATGTTGACGAGTTCCTGCAAAGCATCGAGCTGTCGAGTGCTTAATTTCATTGGGTGCTCTCCTCGCTGACACTGAGAGCTTTTTTGATCCACCCGATTAGTTCGTCTGAGTTGGGCATTTTGTGAATGACTGCCATGGCTCCGAGTTCCATGCACTCGGAGCGCGTGCTTGCTTGGATGTCTGCGGTAATTACGATCACTGGAATTTTATATCCTCGATCGCGCATGGCTTGCAGGACTTCCCGACCTTCCATTTCTGGCATCAGCAGATCTAAGAGCATACAGTTTGGGGTTTTAGTGCCGAGCTGTTCTAGAGCTTCTGGGCCGCTGGATGCTTCCCAAGTCTCGTATCCTTCTGCTCGCAAGATTTTGCAGATCACCCTGCGAGTCAACCACGAATCTTCGACAACGAGAATTGATGTCACTACGTTCTCCTCCTTCTATTTTTTAGAACTGACCGGCGTTGCAGGTACTGCTTTTATCTTGACAGTAATTTAAAGTGCTGGGACGGTGTGCGATCGAGCTTCACTTGGAATTCCTGTTCTTAAAAACTAACGCATTAATGTGTGGGATAGTTTAGTATCTTGGACTATGTGAAGAAAAAACCCGGTTTCTGAATGAAACCAGGTTTGCGGGATCTCTATTGCTCCTAACATGGGCGCTCAATTATAGATTACCAAACGCTTGCGGAGCGATTCTACTCGCTGTTTGGCCGTGGTATTGTCTGGATCGCAGGCGAGAGCTTGTTCGTACATTTCCAAGGCTTGAGCTGTTAATTTCTTGCGCTCGTAGGCGTGACCCAGATTATTGAGAGATGTAACGTATCCTGGCTGTAACTTCAGGGCTTCTTTGTAGTGGCGGATTGCGATGTCGTACTGTTCTTGGCCAAAGTGTGCAAAACCGAGGGCGTTGTAAATAACAGCTTGATTTTCTTCGCCTTCTAAGTCTTTGGCTTTCAGGGCTTTTTGAAACAGTACGATCGCCTGGGAGTAAAGCTTCTTATCTAGATAGATACTTCCTAATTCGTAGTATTCCTGTGCTGTTCCTTTTTCTACTGTCAGCTTATTTTCTAAGCGTTCCAGAGACATTTCCAGCTTCCGAGTTTTAAGAATCTGGCGCACCACAAACCAGGAAGTGCTGCCGAGTATAGCCAGCAGGACTGACAGGTAAACAATGAGCAAATTACTATCCATGTTTTTCTTAAAATTAGGTAGGTCTGTGGAAGGTTTTATTTATTTTAAGGCGATAGCAATCTCTGATATCTGCCTCTGCAACTGTATAAAAAACAAGGAAATAGCGATCGAGCGGCCCGATCGCGATTTCTGAAAAAGCAAGATCCCAGAAGTAAGAACAAAGAAGGAAAGTTTGTCTCAACCTCCTAAATTTATCAGGAGTTTTCCTTCTCTGGCAGACAGTTAAATCTTTCTTACTTCTGCTTTCTGCCTTCTGAGAATCAAGCGAACTTTCAGCCTCCGGCTCGATTAGCCATTTCCACGACTTTACCGAATGTTGCGGGGTCAATGATCGCCATTTGTGCCAGCATTTTGCGGTTGATTTCGATGTTGGCTTTTTTCATGTTGCCGATCAGTCTGCTGTAGCTCGTGCCGTGCTGGCGCGATGCAGCATTGATCCGAGCAATCCACAGGCGGCGGAAATCGCGTTTGCGTTTTTTGCGATCGCGATAACCGTTACGCAGGGCCTGCATCACCCGTTGGTTAGCTGTGCGGAACTGTTTCGACTGTGCGCCTCGGAAACCCTTGGCTAATTTGAGAATTTTTTTGCGGCGCGCTCTGGCGACATTACCGCGTTTTACCCGTGTCATCTTTAATTTCCGTTAAACTTTACAAGTATGGAAGCATTAACCGCACGTTAGCATCGTTGGTCTCGTCGATGACGACCAGCTTAGATAGACGGCTTTTGCGAGCTGAACTTTTGTGCTGTAGCAAGTGGCTTTTGTAAGCTTTACGGCGCACAATTTTACCGCTGCCGGTCGCTCTAAAGCGCTTTGCGGCTGCTTTGCGAGTTTTGAGTTTTGGCATGAACTGGTGTTATTTGGACACAAGCTTATACCGTATCACGTTTGTGGTACTTTCTGCAAGGGAGATTTGCGGGTTGGGGGTGGCGCTGTATTTGCTGCGATATACAGGATGGGCGATCTGGTAATCTTACGGTTGTTTGCTGCAGTTAACGTCTGGTATAAAATGTTATACCGCAATTCCAGTATAATTAAGGGTTATACCTCTGGTTTATCACCAGGGTTAATATTTGAAAGCTGCTAGTGAGCCACGATAATTAAATTAAAGATGCAACATTAATTATGGGTTATGGCGCTTAGAAAGTCCCTTGAAAAAATCATTTTGGAATATCCATTGGTCAGTAAGGACAACTTCAAGGGACATTCGTTTGCTAGTTATGTCAGAAATGTAGTGCCAAAATCAATAAGTGCTTCTTTAGAATTACCAGAAATCTATAGCGTAAAAGCTTCAGCAGGTAATGGTTCTTGGGCTAAAGTTCCTTGGATAGCAATATTTAACAATCTTGTAACTGAGAGTGTCCAGTCGGGGTTTTACTGTGTTTATTTATTTCGCGCCGACTTCTCAGGCGTTTATCTTTCTCTCAATCAAGGAATAGCAGATAAAAGAAATAAGTTCGGACTTGGGAAGTCGAGGGACATGGTAAGGGATCAAGCACAACTATTTAAAGATAAGCTTGGTTCTGACCAGCTCAGGGAATTTTCAGAACCTCTCGATCTTCAGCTTGATTCGATCCCCAAGAAAACTACTTCTAGAAGGCTTGGACTTGCTTATGAAGCAGGAAACATAGCATCGAAGTTTTATTCAAGGGAATCACTTCCTGATGACAAGGAGTTGGTAGACGATGTTAGGAAAGTGCTTGAAATTTACTTCTCCCTGTTTGAAGAGGTTTCTTTGAAGGAGGATGCTGATTCTGATTTGTTCAAAAAGGTTTCTTTGAAGAAGGAGGCTAAGAACAATGAAGCAGAAAGAGAATGGTTTGAAGATCCGACAAAGTATAGACTTCATCGAGTAACAGAACGAAATCAGACGTTATCTAGAAAAGTTAAGGAGTTGCAAGGATATGAGTGCAAAGCTTGCGGTTTTGATTTTGAGTCTCGATACGGAGAAATAGGCAAAGGATACATCGAAGCTCATCATAATGTTCCAATTTCCAACTTGAGCGGGGCAAAGATTCAAGTAGATCCGCTTAATGATTTTACTGTGCTATGCTCAAATTGCCATAGTATGATTCATCGCATTAAACCAACGCCAACCGTAGAGGAGTTTAGGCAAAAGTTGAAGATATAGTATGAGTATTTGAAGGTTGATTGCGGGATATAACAAGGGCTGGCAATAGTTATATCAAAATAAACCCATGCAAGTTATAGCAGCTAAATCCTATATAGAGTATCGGAAGAATGTTTTCCTTTCAAAGCCGGGAGATACTGTTGGCGTATACATTAGACCTCTTGCAAAAGTCTGGGCGCAATTGCTTCTGTGCGCCTATGATTCTATTGATATTTAGGAATTTTTATGAAAAACTAAAAATTATGAAAGAGGGATACATAACTTACATTTTCCAAAATTTTGTGCGAGGTAAGTGGAAAATTTATGTACAATTATTAGAGACTTCTTGGCGATTTTTTAAGCTGAGCTACATCAAATTTTGGCGTTGCTGATTTACGGTATGAAAGGCTAAATATGCCAGTCATAGAAACCAGTATCCACAAAGCTTGGGAATTTTCAACTTATTTTTTTCATACCCTGATTAAGCAACGCCTAATTTTATTGTAAGTCTTGCGTTGGTTTTGGGAACCTTTTACCTGTTTTGATGCTTGGCGCTGTAAAGATGAGTATGAAGAATGGCTCTACGACTAAAAGCCTTCGTAAACCGTTGAATTTGTGCTGATTAAAAATGCTGCCATCATGCCGATCGCGGCACTCGAACAGAATAAATCAAGGAGGTATTTAAGCTGGATTGAGTATTAAACTCTCAATACAGGTCTTTCGGGATTTTCGGGATTGGAAACTAGACGCTGATTTTTGCAATCTACTAGCAAATCTAAAGTTTCTAACACAGTTTGACCGATTAGCACCATATCGCCTAAAACCATTGCCGCCTCAATCGTTTCGCGCCCTTCTATTTCAATGATAACAGGCCCTTTTAATCCCACTGTTTCTTGTCTGCCATCAGCATATTTTGCTATTTCCTGACTCCTAATTCTTAAACCCAGGTGTTCGCAGACTTATACAGGAATAGCTGTGCGTACTGCACCAGTATCTAGGAGTGCTTCTGCTTCGTACACGCGCAACAGATTTGGATTGAGCAATCCTCTCTTGACTAACTCTTCATCAATCGCATTCGTTAGCTTGACTTTGACTCGAACTGCACCAATATTTTTGCTGGCTTGAGTTAGAGCGCGATCGAGATTTATCATATCGCCTCTTGTCGTCTATAAAGTCTACCTTTGATTCTAGCCACAATTTATGGTAGTAAGGTTCGCAGTGCCAACCATACAAGTAGAGTTTGTACGTAAGTCTTACAGCGTATTCCAGGTTTAGGAAGTGCAGTAGGGACAAAGGCTTTCGCCATGTCCCTACACGGATCTATCACTCTTGTGGGGCGGGCATCCTGACCGCCCTAAACATACAAGTTAAATGCACAACAGCTTACTCATCTTCTGCATAGATAAACCGATACAATTCGCTAGGATCTGGCTCAGCGCTTTTCTCAGCAAAATCGACTGCATCATCAATTACTGCTTGAATTTTATTATCGATCTCTTTCAATTCTTCAGCAGTTGCCAAAGTTCGATCGATCAAATCAGCAGCCAACTTCTTAATTGGATCGCGGGGGAACCAAAATTCTTTCTCTTCCTTAGAACGCAACTCATCAGGATCGGCCAAAGAATGACCGCGAAAGCGATAAGTCAAAGCCTCGATTAAAGTCGGCCCCTCGCCGGCTCGCGCCCGCGCTACAGCTTCTTTCGCCACTTCCCGCACCGCCAAAACATCCATCCCGTCAACCTCAAAACCAGCCATGCCAAAAGCATGAGCTTTCTTGTAAATCAGCGGGTCAGATGTAGCTCGCTCGTGGGCCATCCCGATCGCCCATTTGTTGTTTTCCACAACATAAATAATCGGCAACTTCCACAAAGCCGCCATATTCAAGCACTCAAAAAACTGCCCGTTATTTGCAGCACCGTCGCCAAAAAAACAAGCAGTTACGCCATCGGAACTCTCATCCCCCAAAGCTTCGCGGCGGTACTTCGATTGAAAAGCCGCCCCCGTAGCTACAGGAATCCCCTCAGCCACAAAAGCATAACCTCCCAACAGTCGGTGTTCGGCCGAAAACATGTGCATCGAACCGCCGCGGCCCTTCGAGCAACCAGTTTCCTTCCCGAACAACTCCGCCATTACCTCCCGCGCCGGGACGCCCGCGCTCAAAGCGTGAACGTGATCGCGGTAGGTGCTGCTGACGTAATCAGTGTCATCCCGGCGCATCGATCGAATCACGCCAGTAGAGACAGCTTCCTGACCGTTGTACAAGTGGACAAAACCAAACATTTTGCCCCGGTAGTACATCTCAGCACACTTGTCCTCAAAATAGCGCCCCAAGACCATATCCTCGTAGAGCATCAAGCCCTCATCCCGAGAAATGTTTACGCTTTGCGCGTCAAAAACTGGTAAAGTCCGTTCCTGAACCATAAATAATTAATACCCGACGATCGGCTTCCTAGACATCTAAATTTAAACCCAGATGGGACACAACCGCAGCAGAAAACGATCGATCGTTTTCTGTGCAGCAGTTCACCAATTGTTAAAATGAGTTTGGCAGGCGGGGCGGATGGCCAGGAGTCCGAGAACCAAGTCCCATCTAAACCCGATGCCAACGAATGATATAATTCCATTACTCTCAAACCCGAAAATGCTCAAGAGTCAAACAACTCATTTAGCTGACGGGCAGTGGGGCAAGGCATTTTCCTCACTGTAAAACGCTGTAGAGGGAAAAAAGTCAGAGTATCTCTACGACAAGTCCAAGATACCGTGAATTGGGCGGTTGGAAGCCAACACCAGAATTTTTGATTTGGTTTGCGGGAGTATCTCACTTAAGATAGGCTAATTCAGTTGCTAGCGCTTTGGGGAAGTGGACGAGTGTTAATTCCACTAGATTACTACCGGATTTTGGGTCTACCGATTCAAGCTACTGCCGAACAGTTGCAGCAGGCTCACCGCGATCGAACTTTACAGCTTCCGCGCAGGGAGTATTCTGAAGTTGCGATCGTCGCCCGCAAACAACTGCTCGATGAAGCCTGCGCCGTTCTGTCAGACTCAGAGGGGCGCAAAGCTTACGATGCCAGTTTTTTAGCCAAAACTTACGATCGAGAGTCGGAAGCCGCACAGGAAGCCAAGCACCAGAGGTCAAAAACCTCAGCAGGCACGGCCACCTTCCTGCAAGACGCAGGAGAAAGTGATCCGCCAGAGTCCAAGGCTTTAGAGGCTGCTCCCGACCCCCACACTCCAAGTATTGAAATCGATGACAACCAATTCGTAGGAGCCCTGCTCATACTGCAAGAACTGGGGGAATACGAACTCGTACAGAAGCTGGGTCGCCCGTATCTTAACAATGGCAGCATCGCGATCGCAGAAGGTCGTTTCGGCGACCCCCAGCTCGTGAGGCCAGATATAGTTTTAACTGTCAGCCTTGCCTGTCTAGAACTCGGCCGCGAACAGTGGCAGCAAGGTCAGTACGAAAATGCCGCAAAATCATTAGAAGCAGGTCAAGAATTGCTGCTGCGCGAAAGCCTATTTGCAAGCGTGAGGGGTGAAATGCAAGCCGACATATACAAACTCCGTCCGTACAACATTTTAGAGCTATTATCACTCCCGGAAGAAAAAGTTGACGAGCGTCGCAAGGGACTGCAAATCCTGCGAGAAATGCTTCAAGAACGAGGCGGTATCGACGGTTCGGGAGACGATCGATCGGGTTTAGGAATAGAAGACTTCCTCCGGTTCGTGCAGCAAATGCGTAAACACCTAACCAGCAGCGAGCAGCAGGCGCTATTTGAAGCCGAAGCCGGCCGCCCCTCCGCAGTCGCCACTTACCTCTCGGTCTACACCCTGTTAGCCCAAGGATTTGCCGCCAGACAGCCATCGATGATCCGTCGCGCCAAGCTGATGCTGATGCAGCTAGGTCGCCGCCAAGACGTTCACCTGGAAAAAGCCGTCTGTTCCCTGCTGCTGGGCCAGACAGAAGAAGCCAGCAGAGCCCTCGAACTCAGTTCGGAAAAAGAACCCCTGGCCTTCATTCGCGAACATTCCCAAGATTCACCCGACCTGTTGCCCGGACTGTGCTTGTACGCCGAACACTGGCTACAAGAAGAAGTGTTTCCCCACTTCCGCGACTTGGCCAACGAGTCAGTGTCCTTGAAAGACTACTTTGCCGACCCGAAAGTACAAGCTTACCTAGAAGCTTTGCCGCAGGATGCAGAAACCGCCAACGAATGGGTCGTCGTGCAGCCCCGATCCGGCAAAGTCCCAGGGCGACTGCAACCGGCAGCAGGCCGATCGCCCGCTGCCATACCCGCACAGCCACCGGCAGCCAAGCAGGGAGCCAGTACCGTCACCTTGACCGCCGTACCGGGCGAGGCTTCCACCGCAGCCTCGGGCGCTAAATCCCAAGCAACGGTGGCCGCGCCGAGCCCCGCTGCTGCGGCCGTCTCTATCCCGATAGCTACAGTGCCACACCCTGCAGACTCGACTTCCAAACAACGCAGACGCCAACATTCAGGGCGCAGCGGAGCAAGCGGCAATGGGCTAAAGGGCGATTTGGTCGATCGGGCGCGCACCAAGGCAGCAGAACTTACCGCCCAAGTCAAGTCCATGCCTCCAAAAAGGCTGGCTTTGTTTCTAGCCGCAGGTCTCCTGAGTCTGTTACTCCTGTGGTTAATACTCAGTCTGTTGGCTAGCGCCATGCAAGCCCTATCGGGCCCCCTGCGAGGAGAGCAAGCCCTTGTCCGCCTGGAAGAACCGCCCCTAGAAATCCCTGCCTTGGCCGCGGCCCCAGAGCCGAGCGCTGCAGGCGCAGTGTCGGGAGAAATCACTGAGGAATCAGCCGGACAAATAGTTCAAAGCTGGCTGTCGGCGAAAGCAGCGGCTTTGGGCCCCAATCACGCTGTCGAAGAATTAAAGCAAGTTCTGACAGAACCGGCTTTGTCTCGCTGGCAATTGATGGCAGAAGCTCAACAGCGAAACAACGCGCACCAGCGTTACGTACACAAGCTGCAAGTTAATGGAGTTAAGACGAATCCGACTAATCCCGATCGCGCTCAAGTAGAAGCCCAAGTAGGGGAAAAAGCCGAGGTGTTCGATCGATCTCAGCTCGTTTCTTCCCGCAATGAAAACCTGCGGGTGCGCTACGACTTGATCCGTCAAGAGGGACAGTGGCGGATTATGGATTGGCAAGTGATTAAGTAAGGAATTGGTAATTAGTAATTGGTAATTGGTGATTTCTGCTGGCTAATTATTAATTACCAATTTCTGATTATTAGGTGAATTTTTAATTCCAAAAGCGGGAGTTTTGAATTGCAGATTATTGTTGAAGGCTGGCGTTTTATTTATCATTCCTATTGCGTAGCCAATCAATTTCAACTGCTGGAAATGCTCGCTCGCCCGCGAAGCCAAATTGAGCTTTTCCACCGCGATATGCCTTACATTGACGCAGCTTGGGAGACGAAAATTAGTTTGTTCGATCGCCCAAATGAAACTTTACTTCGCAGCATTAAGACCCCTGCGGTAAATCAGTCAGCCGATGTTACCCTGCGAATGTACTGCCCGTGGGACTTCTCGGCATCCAGCAGCGCTCAAACTTGGGTATTTGCAGCGACAGAATGGGGGATTGTTACCAGTACAGTATTACAGGCGATGGGTGTTAAGTCGATCGCCCAAACCCCCGTTAACTCAGAAACGAAAATTATTACACCTTCAGCTTGGTCAAAAGCCGGCTTAATTCGCAGCGGTGTGGAGGCCGATCGCATTGCGGTTGTACCTTTGGGAGTCGATCCTCAGATTTATTATCCTGCTGCGGGCGATCGGCGTCAATCGCTGCGCCAAAGTTTAGGCTGGTCAAACTATTTTATATTTTTAAACATCGGAGGGCAAACGGATCGCAAAGGTATTCGCCCTTTATTAAAAGCCTTCGCTGCGGTAGTTGACAAATATCCAGATGCGAGATTAGTTTTAAAAGGTTCAGAACTGCTTTATCCGTCGAGAGACGAGATTGCGGAAGCCTGCCGAGTTGTGCTCAACGATGCGGAAAGAGCGAGGGTTTTACCGAGATTAATTTATACGGGTAGCCAGCTATCTTTTGCTCAAATAGCAGAGTTTTACCAAGCAGCAGATGTTTATGTTTCTCCTTATTTGGCAGAAGGTTTTAATCTGCCGGTGTTGGAAGCTGCAGCTTGCGGTTTGCCGGTTATTTGCACGGAGGGCGGCCCTACGGATGATTTTACGCGATCGAACTTTGCACTGCGGATTGAGAGTAAATTTACGGCTGTGGCGAGTGACGGGGAAACCTTGTTTATCTTAGCTCCTGAGTGGGAACATTTGACTGATTTGATGCAAGGGGCGATCGAACAGCCTGGAATCGCTGCGAAAGCGAGGGTTGCGGGCCCGGCTTTTGTGGCTGAAAATTTTACTTGGAGGCGTGTAGTCGATCGATTGCTTGAGGTTATGGGAGGAGATAAAAAGAGAGAGGAGAGGTCTATTTTTGAGCCCATAATTTTGTAGTTTGGACGTTTCAAGCCGTAGATCGGGTTTTAGGTTTTTTCCGGCCGATAGCGCCGTTTTCATCAACAAAGTGGCTCCAAGTTTCAATCCCTGATAGGGTTTTAGGTTTTTTCCGGCGGGAGTTCCCATACTGGAAGGAGGTAAATGCTGTCGATGTTTCAATCCCTGATAGGGTTTTAGGTTTTTTCCGGCAGCTTTTGCTCCCCGTTTTGCGTTTAAAGGGTTTGTTTCAATCCCTGATAGGGTTTTAGGTTTTTTCCGGCCTACAGATTTTCTTTTCACTTTATTTCCTTTTTGAATGTTTCAATCCCTGATAGGGTTTTAGGTTTTTTCCGGCGGCCCTCGGTAATCAGTTGACCAATCCCGCGTCTCATGTTTCAATCCCTGATAGGGTTTTAGGTTTTTTCCGGCTTTTTTCCGGCGTTTGTGCGAGCGCACTCAGAGGAGCTAATACGTTTCAATCCCTGATAGGGTTTTAGGTTTTTTCCGGCGATTCCGGTAAATATCGCAGTAATTGAAGTGCCGTTTCAATCCCTGATAGGGTTTTAGGTTTTTTCCGGCGTTCTAGTCCGTTGACCTTTTGACATTGCTGGTGCGTTTCAATCCCTGATAGGGTTTTAGGTTTTTTCCGGCTTGACGCTCTCGCAATTTCTTTCGGTAGTATCTCCGTTTCAATCCCTGATAGGGTTTTAGGTTTTTTCCGGCGCTTTAGTATACTGTCGCACATATTCAGCGCGATCGTTTCAATCCCTGATAGGGTTTTAGGTTTTTTCCGGCTCGCCCATAAATTGAGTTCGCACTTTCCATTCCCAAGTTTCAATCCCTGATAGGGTTTTAGGTTTTTTTCGGCGCTCATCATCCAAGCGGCCAAAATCTAGGGAATAGTTTCAATCCCTGATAGGGTTTTAGGTTTTTTTCGGCAAGGTGATGAATCTGAACGGGAAAAAATGAGCCTTTTGTTTCAATCCCTGATAGGGTTTTAGGTTTTTTTCGGCTCGCTCAGGTCGCGAAGATCTGCATGATATATTGATGGGTTTCAATCCCTGATAGGGTTTTAGGTTTTTTTCGGCTTTTAACCCAATTGAGGGAAGCTGTTGCCAAACTTGTTTCAATCCCTGATAGGGTTTTAGGTTTTTTTCGGCAACTGGGATTTATCAAACTTACTCAGCGCCCATACCGTTTCAATCCCTGATAGGGTTTTAGGTTTTTTTGGGCATTTACGATCGCTCTGGTTCGTGCCTTGAGAAGCGGCGTTTCAATCCCTGATAGGGTTTTAGGTTTTTTTCGGCTATCCTCTCAGTACAGGAGGGCTGTAAGTGAGGGTGTCAGTTTCAATCCCTGATAGGGTTTTAGGTTTTTTTCGGCGTTCTAAGCAATGGTTTCTGATTAAATCTTTGGGTGCGTTTCAATCCCTGATAGGGTTTTAGGTTTTTTTTGGCAAATTTCTTTACACTAATGATTCACGAATTGTTCGATGTGTTTCAATCCCTGATAGGGTTTTAGGTTTTTTTCGGCGCTAGGCGACAACGTAGCAATCAAGAAAAAATTAATGTTTCAATCCCTGATAGGGTTTTAGGTTTTTTTCGGCTGGCAAGACTACCCAAGTCGGCATCCAATTTATCAGCGTTTCAATCCCTGATAGGGTTTTAGGTTTTTTCCGGCCAGCAAGCGGCAAGTCGCGGCCGGGGGGCGGGCCATAGTTTCAATCCCTGATAGGGTTTTAGGTTTTTTCCGGCGTTCCATACACTTTGCTTACAAACCGACTAGAATTAGTTTCAATCCCTGATAGGGTTTTAGGTTTTTTCCGGCCGCGGATTTTGATTTGAGATTTGGTGGCTTTCTTGGTTTCAATCCCTGATAGGGTTTTAGGTTTTTTCCGGCTTAGGGCTGACGCCGCAGCGGCTTTACACTGTCGGGGATTTTGTTTCAATCCCTGATAGGGTTTTAGGTTTTTTCCGGCGCGACCATCAAAAACAAAAGAGTGATGATGTGGGTTTCAATCCCTGATAGGGTTTTAGGTTTTTTCCGGCGATTAGAAAAGAAAGCCCTGGAGCGGTACAAACAAATCGTTTCAATCCCTGATAGGGTTTTAGGTTTTTTCCGGCCTCAAATTGCCCTGCAAGCTTCGCTGCTGCGGGCGTTTCAATCCCTGATAGGGTTTTAGGTTTTTTCCGGCGGCAGTACGCAAAGAAGAATTTCGGCTGGAATATTGAGTTTCAATCCCTGATAGGATTTTAGGTTTTTTCCGGCGGGGACAAAGAAGCCGTTATCAAGCATTGCTTGAATGTTTCAATCCCTGATAGGGTTTTAGGTTTTTTCCGGCCGCCCGTTCCAGAAGCCAGGGTGTATTTGGTTTTCAAGGTGCAGTTGCGTTCATCTAAAAGAAAAGTACCATTCCAGCCTTCGGCTTGTCAATACCCGAGTTTCCATACTCACTCCAAAACCTTATCCTGTAAAGCTTTCAGACTTTCCTTCAATTTTTTTTCACACGAGGGGCATCAAACTCTTGCTGCAGATGAGTTTGAGCCGACAAATTTGATACTCCGATTTTAACAGCTACCCATTGACGCAAACTAAGCAAAAAATATTCTGCGCTCAACGGGCTCTACGCCACCAATACGTTCGATCTTAGTCTGACAGCAAGCGCACAGCGGAAAAAACAAAATACAGTCTTCCTTGGGTTCGATGACTTTGTTCGGCAGGGCGATCGTAACTTAGACTTGAATCCTAGCCTGCATCCATCTCCTCAACTGGTTCGATGACTTGGTTCGGCGTGGCGATCGTAACTTAGATTTGAGTCCTAGCCGGAATCAATCTCCTCAAGTGGTTGGATAACTTTGTTCGGCGTGGCCATCGTAAATTACCATACTCAGTCTCACTCAATTCAGCACACTCAAACACACTGTACTACATCCACTGCCCATAAAGGGAAGCTCAAGGAAAAACCAACAACCTACCGCAATATAGCCCTAAAAGACTACTTAAAATTAGCCAAAAAAACACAACGATTCCGCCCACAAAAAAGCAAAGGGATTTAAAAACTACTCCGATAGAGTAAAAAAATAGCTCATATTTAACAGCTAATCGAGTTAGACACTTATCTGAAAAATCTCACGAACAAGCCAGATAAAATCTTCTCAACCCTAAGCTTATCAAAATCTATGTTAGAGCCAATCACAGACCAAAACTTATATTTTACCGATATTTTACCCCAATTAATTGCTGGGAGCGATCGAACCCGACCTATTCAGCAAAACCTAAACCTTCAATAAATAGCGAATTTTTACCTGCCATATTTGCGGTATTTGCGCTTTGCGGTTCCGAAAAATATTATTGGTGAATTGCCTAAAAATTCCCCAAATTAACTTAAAATCAGTAGAGTGGCATTTACCTTAAAACTACCTATGACAAAAGCCGAAATTAGCACCGAAAACATCACAGTTCCTAACGGGGATTTACAAATAGCTGCATACCTAGCCCAGCCAACCTCCCCAGGGCAATTTCCCGCAGTTATCGTAATTCAAGAAATCTTTGGCGTCAACTCGCACATCCGCGAAGTTACTGAAAGAATAGCAAAAGAAGGATACGTGGCGATCGCCCCAGCCATTTACCAGCGTCAAGCCCCCGGCTTTGAAACCGGCTACACACCCGAAGCCATTCAAATCGGCAGAGAATACAAAGAAAAAACCACAGCATCCGAACTTCTCAGCGATATCCAAGCCACCATCGATTACCTCAAAACTCTACCCTCTGTCAAACCAGAAGGTTTTGGCTGCATTGGTTTCTGCTTTGGAGGACACGTCGCCTACCTCGCCGCTACTTTGCCAGAAATCAAGGCTACAGCGTCGTTCTACGGCGCCGGTATCGCCACCCAAACCCCCGGGGGCGGAACCCCGACGATCGCCCGCACAGCAGACATTAAAGGCACTCTCTACGCCTTTTTTGGCACTCAAGACCCCAGCATTCCCTTAGAACAAGTTGACCAAATCGCCGCAGAATTGCAAAAACACAGTATTTCTCACCAAATTTTCCGCTACAATGCCGATCACGGCTTCTTCTGCGACCACCGCGGCAGTTACGACGCTACGGCAGCAGCCGACTCGTGGGTGCAGGTGAAGCAGCTATTTCATCAGCAACTTCAACCAGCTTAGAGAGTGGGAGATGGGGAGATAGGGAGATGGGGAGAGTGGGAAAATTTTTTCTACTGACGACTGGCAACTAAATTACTGACAACTGACAACTAAACTGACATGAATTCCAAATCTACAGGTTCTCAAAGCGCAAAAGCATCCTTTTCAATGGATGATTTTGCTAAAGCCCTCGAACAGCACAATTACGAGTTCCAGAAGGGACAAGTAGTGCGCGGCAAAGTGTTCGAGTACGACTCAAACGGCGCGTATGTTGATATCGGCGGCAAGTCTTCGGCTTTTTTGCCGATCGAAGAGGCTGCTTTGAGAACAGTAACGGATTTGTCGGAAGTGGTTCCGCTGGACGAGGAACGGGACTTTTTGATTATCCGCGAACAAGATGCAGATGGCCAAGTTACCTTGTCCCTGCGGCAGTTACAAATTCAGCAAGCTTGGGAAGATCTAATTGAATTGCAGGAAACCGGTAAAGTTCTTCAGGTGCGGGTTTCTGGGGCGAATAAAGGCGGCGTGACAGTAGATGTTCAGGGAATGCGCGGTTTTATTCCCCGATCGCACTTAGTGGAACGCGATAACCTAGAATCGCTGATCGGTCAATCTTTGAGCGTTAATTTTTTGGAGGTCGATCGCGAACGAGAAAAACTCGTACTTTCCCAGCGGATGGCCACTCAATCGAATGCCTTCAAGGATTTGCAAATTGGTCAGTTGGTGGAAGGAAAAGTCAGCAGCATCAAGCCTTTTGGCGTGTTTGTGGACTTGGAAGGAGTTAGCGGTTTGCTGCACATCAAGCAAGTTAGCCAAAAATATATTGATAACCTTGGAAAGGTGTTTGCTCCCGGTCAACCCCTGAAAGCGATCGTGCTTGACCTCGATGAAAGTCGTGGCCGGATTTCACTTTCTACTCGGGTACTGGAAAATTACCCAGGGGAAATGGTGGATAAAATGGCGGATGTTATGGATACCGCAGAAGAGCGCTCGGAACGCGCTCGAAAGACTATTTCTTAAGTCTTGAGGTAATTAGAACCCCATCTACCGGAAACAATAGGAATCTAGGTTTAACCGCAGATAAACGCCGATAAACACAGATAAAATCATCGGTCTTCATCTGTGTCCCTCGGCTAATATCTGCGGTTAAAAAATCCCAATCTAACTAATCTGCTTTCTTCTTGATTCCTAATCAACAGTCAACAGTCAACAGTCAACAGTCAACAATCATTCCGGTGCAACCGGAATCGATATAAGATGACTCGAACTTGTTTCACTCTCCACAGTTGCTTCCACGGGCCAAGAATTTTCCATCTCTAGTGTTTGTTTCGGCTGATAAACTGCCAAGTCGAACCAGAAAGTCGTACCAACATTAACTTCGCTAACTAAATTAATTTTAGTGTGGTGCTTGTCAATAATGTTTCTGACAATAGAAAGACCTAATCCGGTTCCTTCTAAAGTGTGTACTCGGTTTTCTACCCGGAAAAAGCGATCGAATATTGCTTGTTGGTCTTCAGGATCTATGCCAATTCCAGTATCAGAAATTTCGATCCGCACTACCGGAAAATGTTTGGCATCCGGTGACAAGTTGTGGTTGACGGATTGACCGTCTTTGTGGGTGGGCGCCTCCGGCTCTAGCAAATACGCTCGAATGGCCACCTTGCCGCCGGACTGAGTAAATTTTAAGGCATTTCCTACTAAATTTGCAAATACTTGCAGTAACAAATCGTAATGACCTAAAGCAGGCGGCAAATACGGGTCAACTTCTTGCTCTAATTCAATGCCTTTATCCTTAGCATTTAACTGATAAGTCCGCAGGGTTTGTTCCACAGCTTGCGGGAGGTCAACAGCCTCCAAGTGATAAACTCGGCAGGATTCCAGTCGCGACAAGTCTAACACGTCGTTAACTAAACGAGTTAGTCGATCGGTTTCTCGATTGGCAATTTCTAGGAATTCCCTGCGCTCGCTTTCTAGAAGGTCTTCTCCGTACTCGTGGAGAGTCTCGATAAAAGATTTGATATTAAATAAAGGCGTTCTCAATTCGTGAGAAACATTGCTGATAAAATTGCTTTTAGCCTCATTGAGTTCTACTTCCCGAGTGATGTCCTGCACGGTCATTGCAATGCCTTTGAGACTTTCTCGGTAATTTCCAGAACCTTGATGCTTGGAGGTTTGCTCGTAGAAAGTACACTCTACAGCTACCGGGCGTTGTGGCTCGGTACAGGTATCTTCCTCATGGCGGATGCAGCTTTTGCACAGCGGTTCGGCACCGGGCGCTTTGTGCAGAATGACTGTAGTTAAAACAATCCGAATTGTACGGTTAACGGGTTCGCTCATAGAGATGCGAAATTCGCCGCCTTCGCGATCGCCCGCAGCTATTTCCTGCAACGGTCTCGCCAACTCCTGCTGCACTTCCGAAGGCAAAATGTTCAGAACATTTACTCCGATCGCTTTTTTGCCTTGCCATCCAAAAATCCGCATCCCCGTCGGATTAACTAAAATAACCTGCAAATTTGCGTTTAATAAAAGCGCGCCATCAGCAATCGTTGAAACCAAAGTTTCTAACTTAGCTTTTTCCGCTGTCAGCTCTTCAATATTTTGTTCTTCATAACTTTCGAGTTTCTGGGCCATTTCATTAAAACTGCCGATCAACTCGCCCAATTCTCCCCCTAAAGGCAGGTCAACTCGCTGCTTAAAATTACCGCTGGCAATGTTTTTGACCCCGAAGACTAATTGTTTGATCGGCTGAGTAATTGTCAGGGCATTAAATACAGCCCCCAAAATTACCATCACCCAAATAGTGACAAATACTGCTAAAGTGACATCCCTAGTCAGATTTGAAGAGATCACTGCTGCGGGATTTGGGTTAATGCCGATCGCCAAAACTCCCAAATATTTGTCTTCATGAATTAACGGCACAAATACATCGGTAACTTCTCCATCTGGCGTCAAATGCTGGCGCACCAAAGGCAAAGAAGTTAAATTTCTCGCCTCAATATCGGCGATAAAATTATCGGGAAGTTTGATCTGGCGGCGCAGCGTCAGGGAAGTTTCCACCTCGGATTCCGAAAAGGGTATCCCCAGGAAAATATCCCCCGCTTCGTCTGCGTAAAGCATATAGCGGACACTGAAGGTGCTGCTGTAAAATTGGCGGGAAAAGCGGGCTACTTCGGAGCGATCGTTTTTGGCAATCAGCGGCGCCACATTTGCCGCCAACAGCAGGCCGAGGTCGCGGCCGTAGCGAGTATCGTTAAGTCGCGCGTCTTGCTGGATAGTATTCACGGCCCAGAAGGTGAGGCCACTCATAATTAACGACACTACGAGGGTAGCAGCGGCCATCAGGCGGGTCTGGAGGGTAAAATCCGACCACCAGCGGGCAATAATTTCTCCGATTTTGTTTAGTATGGCCAGCATTTCACCAGTTCACCCGTTCAATATTAAAAGCAAGATCAATTCCGTTGGCTCCCGATCGAATTTTCTGCAGCGACTTGTCCGCTACCGCCACCGCAGAGATACCAAACTTCATTGTTACATTTCTACATTGAGATTGCTTGGCTGTGGGATGGCGGCCGATGTCGCAGTTCCTAATTTTTATCGCCCAGAGCTCGGCGGCCGATGTCCCGGCGGCAGTAGACCCCTTCAAATTGGATGCAATCAACTGCTGCATAAGCTTTGGAAATAGCTTGTTCCAAAGTTTCTCCCGTCGCAGTGACGCCCAAAACCCGGCCGCCGTCGCTCACCAACTGCTGCTGCTTCAACTGAGTGCCGGCGTGAAACACTTCTGCTCCTTTGGCTTCAGCTTCCTCGATACCTGTAATAACTTTGCCTTTTTGATAAGTTCCAGGATAGCCCCCAGAAGCCAAAACTACGCAAACAGAGGCCCCCGACTTCCAGCGAATAGAATATTCACCGAGACGCTGCTGACAGCAGGCCAGTACCAAATCTTCTAAAGGGGTTTCCAGCAGTGACAAAACCGCTTGAGTTTCGGGATCTCCGAAACGGCAGTTGAATTCTAAGACTTTGGGTTCTCCCTCGGGGGTAATCATTAAACCTGCGTAGAGTACACCCCGGTAGTCGATTTTGCGTTTTTGCAGTGCTGCGAGGGTGGGTTCGAGAATTTCTTCTTGAATCCTTTCCATGAGTTCCGGGGTGACAATGGGCGCTGGGGCGTAGGCTCCCATACCGCCGGTGTTGGCTCCCTGGTCGCCTTCGCCGATAGCTTTGTGGTCTTGGGCCGGCAGCAACGGTTCCACTGTGATGCCGTCGGTGAGGGCGAGAATCGAGACTTCTTGACCTGTTAAGAATTCTTCGACGACGACTCGGAGGTTGTCGGTGCCGAATTCGCCTCGGAAAATGGTGTTGATGGCGCTGTGAGCCATTTTGACGGTGGTGGCAACGGTGACTCCTTTGCCTGATGCGAGTCCGTCTGCTTTGATGACTATTGGGGTTCCTTGTTCCAGAACGTATGCTTTTGCTGCTTCTGCGTCTGTAAATACGGCAGCTTTGGGTGTGGGGATGCCTGCTTGGAGCATCAATTCTTTGGCCCAGGATTTGCTGGATTCAATTTGGGCGCCGGCTTTGGTGGGCCCGAAAATCATGAGTTTTTTCTGTTGGAAATAGTCGGCGATGCCTAGCGATAGGGGCAATTCGGGGCCGACGATGACTAATCCGATGTTGTTGACCATCACAAAGCGTTCGATGCCTTGGAAGTCGTCGATGTTGAGCGACAGATTTTGACAGCCTGGGGTCGTAGCTGTGCCGCCGTTGCCCGGTACGCAGAATACTTGTTTAATCCGCGTAGATTCTAGCAGTTTTTTTGCGATGGCGTGTTCGCGCCCTCCGTTTCCCACAACTAAAACTTTCACAGTATCCTCACCTATAAATTTTGTTTCCTGAATGTCTGATTTTCAGTGTTGGCATCTGTCTATCTGCTTTTTGCAGTGCTGTCAATTATGCCATGCTTGGCGCTAGGGAATTGCTAGATGTGGCACTTTTCTGGAGGAGTGGGCTTCGACCGCTGTTTCTCAATGGCTGGGAGCGTGCAATAATTAAAGACTTTAGCTGCCCAATTTTTAGGGGTTCTGCCTCGATTTAATCCTGCAATTAAAACTCTTTTCTGGCTTTTAACTCTTCAATTACTGTAATAGAGCCAGGGCCAAATAGCGATAAGATAGGCAGGTTGACTTTGCGAAATTTTACTCACATGAAATCAAATCAAACCGCTGCGAGTTCGTCTGCCAAATTTAAGCGGGTGGGCGTTGTCGGCGGCGGCCAGCTAGCTTCGATGATGGGGGATGCTGCTAGGGCGCTAGGTATTGAATTGGTAGTACAAACTCCCCATGCTACTGACCCGGCAGTTTCTGTTGCTGCTGGTGTTGTTTTGGCTGCTGTTGATGATGTTTTGGCTACGGCTCAATTGGCGGCTGGCTGCGATGTTATTACTTTTGAAAATGAGTTTGTGGATTTGGATGGTTTGCGGCCGCTAGAACAGCAAGGTGTGTTATTTCAGCCGAGTTTGTCGTCGCTTTCTCCTTTGTTGGATAAGTACGTTCAGCGCTGTTATTTACAAGGTTTGGGTTTACCAACTCCGAGGTTTTGGGAATGGGATTGCAGCGCGGATTTGCCCCCAGAATTGTCTAAGGCGGTGGCGATCGACTTTCCGGCAATTTCGGTTTCCGACAGCGTGCAGATGGAAGGAGACTCGGATGCTGGATCGATCGACTTTCCCTTTGTCCTCAAAGTTCGCCGCCACGGTTATGACGGCCAAGGTACTTTTATTGTTAACGATCGGGGGAGTTTGGAGTCAATTCGTGCTAAACTCCAAGGTCAGTCTTTGCTAGTGGAAGAGTTTGTGCCGTTCGATCGCGAGTTGGCAGTGATTGCGGCTCGATCGGCAAATGGCGAAATTGCTATTTATCCGATAGTGGAAACTCAGCAGCAAAATCAGGTTTGTCATCTGGTGATTGCGCCCGCTGATATTAGTTTAGATGTGAAAACTGAAGCTTGTGCGCTCGCCCGCACTCTCCTCAACAGTTTGCAAGCTGTCGGCGTATTCGGCATTGAATTATTTTTAACCGCCGATAATAAGCTGTTAGTCAATGAAATTGCACCCCGCACTCACAACTCGGGACATTTTACCATTGATGCCTGCGAAACTTCACAATTTGAACAGCATTTGCGCGCAGTTTGTCAACTGCCTTTAGGCAATTCGGCTCTGAAATGTGCAGGCGCTGTCATGGTAAATTTGCTAGGCTACGAGTCTGCCCAGTCCGATTATTTAGCAAAAAGAAAACAACTGGCACAAATTAGCGGTGCTTTTGTACATTGGTATGGTAAGAAAGAATCGCGTCCCGGCCGCAAACTCGGTCACGTTACAGTTGTGCTCGACGCGGAATTGGTGGCTCAGGGGCGATCGTCAGCAGAGGATCTCGCTCAAACCGTAGAATCCATCTGGTATGCAAGTTAAATTGCTCGAAGGTTGCCAAAATCTGGTTAGTTGGTATATATTAAATAAAGGTTCTACTGCGACGTTGGTGACTGCCAATAATGTTTTTTTGATCTATAACTCTTAACTCTCGGGAATCAAGATGTTTGGACAGCAGTAAACTGGGCTTGTACCCATAAACTTTAAGTCCGTCTCCAGCTCTTACCAGAAGCCGGAGCAGACGAAGAAGTAAACTGGGCTTGTACCCAGAAACTTTAAGTCCGAGCCAACGGTACCCACCTGGTAAAATACCAGGTCAAAAGCTGAGGTAAGACGGCGTTGCGGGGAGCCATTAAAATTGTGATTGAGATAGGCGCTGTGAAATATGGCTAGCCTATTTTTTTTGAGATAAACGCCTTTAGTCATACTACATCTTCAAGTTGTGCCTAAACTCCTCTAGGCAGGGCTATTTCATTCTAAATCAGGCCTTAGCAAGGATATCGTTTCCGGTTGCATCGGAAGGAATAATAAAATCGAGTCAACAGTCAACACTTAACAATCATTCAGTTTTTCGACTGACAGTCACTCGTCAAGCAATCATGAGGAGTGCAACCGGAATTGATAAGACTTGTCGATCGCGCCTGAGATAAAAATAAAGCGATAAGTTAAATTGACGACGGTCGATCGTGCCATATTTCCAGCGGTACTGGCCGCAACCTTCCCGCTACTTCTACACTCGGCCAATTCGGATCAAAGGTCAAATTTTCCAACGTTCCATCGCTGTGAATTAAAAACGTATCCTCAATTTTTGCTCCCGACAAACTCGGATTCCAAGCCACAGCCACATTTTCTGCCAAAATATCTGAAGTAGCCGGATTCGCCACAATTTCCCGCGCCAAATATCCGGTAGTTCCGCCTTGATGGTGTTCCGCAATTGCTTGAGGATATCCGTGCTCTTCGTAAGCAGTTTTAAGCGTATCATAAACCGCATTCAGCGTTACTCCCGGCTGACACAAATTTAGCGCCGCTGCTTCAATTTCCCTGACTTGTCGGTGCAACTCTGAATACTTTTCCCCAAGAAAATCGAAACAGACAAATCTGGTTAAATTTGCATACAAACCCCATCCCCTCGCGCAAAATACTAACATTGCTTGTCGTCCAATTTGTTCGGCGGTAGCTGTGGCGTGGCGGTACATTGGTAAACGCCTTTCTCCAGCAACTAATGTCAGGGCTGGATGCAAACCTCTCGCCCACAAAGCCTCTGCACCGGCTCCCGCTAGCTGATATTCTGTCCATGTTGGTTTGGCTGCAGAAAGTACCTCTGTCATCGCTTCGCTAGCTAAACGCCCGACTCGCCGGTATCGCTCTAATTCGCTTGACATCATTGTCTGTTTGCGAGACTGTAAAGATGCGATTATTGGCGTTTCTTTGGGATAAATTGGCCGATCGCTCATGACGTTACCGTCACCAGTAATTTCTTTGACGAAAGCTTCGCGCTGTGCAACATCTGCCCAAGGATAGATGTGCATTTGAAAGTTGGCTGGCAATTCCTCGTCCTGCAAGCGTTGAGCTTCTATTTCATCGGTGAGAACCCAAGCGTTTTCCGCAGTAATTAATATTTCTGCAACCCCGGTTTCTGCAGTTAGCAATACTGTATGGGAACCGCCGGCTGTGGCCCAGGCAAACCAGTCAGTGCCTCGCAAGCGAAGGGCGATCGCTTTTGTTTCGGTTAAGGCTTTGCGGATGAATTCGAGTTTTATATCGACTTCTTTGTTGAATGAGTTTATCATATATTGACCCAAAATCTAAAATCTAAAATCTAAGATAGATTGACCGATACGGCTTGCAATTCTTTAGCTTTTTCTTCGGGTAAAGCGTCGTTGGCAAACATTCCGGCGGCGAGTTCGGTTCCTGCGAGGTATTTTAGCCGCTCGCTCGAGCGATAGGGCGGATAAAATTGGGCGTGCAAATGCGCTTCTGGATGGGGTTTACCGTCTGTTGGCCCTTGAAACCAAGCCATCAAATAAGGGAATGGGCGATGCCACAAACCGTCATATTTGAGGGTGACTGTTTTTAAGGCTTTAGCGAGTGATTGACGCTGTTTTTCCGTCAAATCGACAAATGTAGCAGCGGGGGCGATCGGGGCAATCCACACTTCGTAAGGGTAGCGGGCACAAGCGGGGACAAAGGCGATCGCCTCTTCGTCTAAATAAATAATTCGCTGTTTGTCGGAAATCTCTTTTTGAATCAAATCTTGCAGCAAACCGCTACTGTTTTTTTGATAATAAACCGATTGACATTCTAACATCCGTGCCGGCACCGGTGGTACGAACGGATAAGCGTAAATTTGACCGTGGGGATGGTGCAAAGTTACTCCGACTTCGACGCCGCGATTTTCAAAGGGCAAGACGTATTGAATTTCGGGATTGCTGCCAATAACTGAAGTGCGATCGGCCCATACTTCTAACAATAATTCCAAGTGAGATAACTCCAAAGAACCCAATGAAGCTAGCGGATCTTGAGTGAAAACAACGACTTCGCAAATGCCCTTGGCGGGCAAAGTTTCGACAATATTTGCAGCTGCATTTTTTGCTTGCAGAGTCAGCGAGGGAAAGCGGTTGTCAAACACTGCTACATCGTACTCTCCCGGCGGCAATTCTGTCGGAAACTTAGGGTTAATTGTAGCTGCCAGCGGGTTGTATTCCGGCGGCGGCATGAAAGTTCTTCCCTGACGGTGGCTGGCGTATGCTACCCATTCCCCCCGCAAAGGATGCCACCGAAAGTGGGGGTTTGCCTCTACTGGTTCATTGCTGGGACTTACGGCCGCGATACCTTCTGGGATTGGGTAGCGACTGTACAGTGTGAGTGGGCGGCCGTCTGGTTTTAGCAATGTTTGGGCGTACATTTTTTGTAGGGGCGGGCGATCGCGTTTAATATATTTTAGGAGTATAACTTCGTGCTTTGAGCATCCGCCCCTACCTAAAGTCGCAAATTATTTTAACAAGTTTACTTTGCAGTACCAACGTCAGCCGACCGTCCGCAAGTCCTCCAGGGGTGGAAACCCACGGGTTTTTTAGCTAAAGAGCTCGCTATGAGGACTAATGAGTTCTTGAGTCATATCTAAGAGGACTTTAGCTTTGACAGGACTTACGCAGGCCCACTATATATAGTGTGCCAAAAAAGGGATCTCCTTTTTCTCTCATCAAGAGTGAGCCTCACGAGATTAAAAACTTGATCACTCAAAAAATCACCAATCCTCCTGTTTAACAAGATATAGCAGTAGGAAAGGATAGTGGTCAGACTAACTAGAAAGATTTAATAATACTCTGATACAAAGAATATTTTGTAGGGGGAAATCACCACTTTAAAATACTCTCCAATATTATAGGCAGCTCTTTGGTATTTTATTGATGAGTAGAACGCCAGTTGACCTATCAAATAAAACCCTTAATTATTGACTGTGCAGGGCTACCTAATTTTTAACCTTTGATTCGCATAGGCTAAACTTAACGGATATTGCCACTTTAATTATCCGCGCTCCACACCTTCGCAATTGTATCGCTATTATTGCAGGTACTGCCACATTAGTGCAGCGAATTACAGCGTTATATAACAAGGTAATATTGCTGACTAAATAGCAGCAGAATTGGATCGTCTCTGCTTAGCGCAGGTTTATCCTGCACTGATTATCACGAAAATTGAGCAGAGATAGAAGCAGAGTTAGTGGCCCAAGAATCGGAATATGAGCGTTGGACAGCATTAAATAACCTACAAATGCAGGAGAAATGAGTCAGCATTAGTCTTTTTAATGAGGGCGAAAGTCCTGACTACGATCGCAATTCCCAATTAGCCAGTATATTTATCGATCGACCATTCGATCGAGCTTTTCCTTAACCAACAAGTCTAACAACGAACGCAACACAAACAAGCCACCGAATCCCGAAACCGCAAAAGCTGCGATCGCCCCCGTTTTGTATCCGCCTATCAACAGCACTGCACCCGACAAAAACACAAAACCAGTCAGACAAGCGAAAATTAGAGTTTTAAGGGCTAAATTAATGCGTTTCAAGGCTCTTTCGCTCTCGATATTTCGGACTCTAATTTGCAGTTCACCCTCTTCAATTCGCTGCTCCAAACGCTTGATAAAAACCTGCGATTTGCTCGGCTGCCGTAACTTATATGTAATAAAACTTCGCGCTTGCCTTGCCAATTCTCCGATCGCATTTCCCCGCCCCTTGCTCACCGCAATACTCTTGACAAAAGGCTGAGCGGATGCTATGAAATTGTAGTTAGGGTCGAGAGTTCTAGCTATGCCGTCGAGAGTCGTCACGGACTTGACAATAAACATCATTTCTGCAGGCAAGCGAAACGGTTGCTGCTCGAACATGATGTAAAGTTCGTTCTTAATTTCATTAAAAGCTTGAAGGTCGATCGGCTTATCAATAAACTTATCCAACAGAAAAGCAATCAGCCTGCGTACCGGCATCATATCCGGCATCGGCTCAACCAAGCCGATCGAAATTAAAGTATTGAGTACCTCGTCAGTATCCTTTCTCATCACAGCAAAAAAAGTCTTGACCATTTGGTCTTTAGCCAGAGACTTTATCTCAGCCATCATCCCAAAATCGTAAAAAATCAAGCTACCATCTTCTGTCACCGCCAAATTTCCCGGATGCGGGTCAGCTTGAAAAAAACCGTCTATTAACAACTGTTTTAAATAACAGCAAATTCCGAGTTGATTGAGCTTCACAATATCCACTCCAATCGCCTCTAAACTAATGCGGTCGTCCACCTTAATGCCGGGTGCGTATTCTAGAGTCAGCACTTTTTTAGTCGTGTATTGCCAGTAGACTTTCGGGACAATAACCTGAGGATATTCTCGAAAATTATGGCTAAACCGATCGGAATTTTTACCTTCTTGCACGTAGTCAATTTCTTGATATAAAATCTTAAAAAACTCGTGATAAATAGATTCCAGGTCATATTTGCGCGTTCCAGGCAAATAGCGATCGCAAAAACGCATCACTTGGCGCACCGCCTTCACATCCAAATCAAATAAACTTTCCAAACCCGGACGCTGCACCTTCACAATCACATCTTCCCCGGTGTGCAGCCTCGCTTTGTGTACCTGTCCCAGACTCGCAGCAGCGATCGGCGACGGGTCAAAATCGCGGTACAAAGCATAAATATCCTTGCCTAACTCTGATTCTACAAGAGCGATCGCCTCTTCGGAACTAAACTGAGGAACCCGATCCTGCAACTGTTCGAGTTCCTTCACATACTCAAGCGGCAGCAAATCCGCCCGAGTCGAGAGAGACTGCCCGATTTTAATAAAAGTCGGGCCTAAATTCAGCAAAGTATTGACCAACCAATGAGCCCGAATTCTTCTAGTTTGAGGCGAATTATTTTGCAGCAGTCCGTCCCACCACAAAAAAAACATAAACTTTCCCGCCGCTGCAAAAATGTCTATTTGCCGTGCCAGTGGCGAATATTTAGAACGTTGCCAACGCAGGGTTTTAGGTGCAGCTTTTGTGAGCATAATATTGGCTATCGAATTCCATGCACCGTGACAATTTTTAGGGGACAATCCAGGACGCAGAAACCGGCTTGTACGAAAAGACGGATGGCAGGCCTTTGAAACAGTTAAAAAACTCAGTTTCTTTGGTCTATACTGCGTAATGTCATCTCCGACTATACAATTATAATTAAGTTCCTAGTAAGTAATGCAAGTCCTCATTAATTATTCATAAATAGAGGACAGTCGTACTCACGACAAACACGCGCTAATTACAGCCCAATAACTAGACATAATATAAGTCTTGGGGAAAATCAGCAATTGAGAACCGGCAATTTAGACTGCAACCAGACCAATAATTCAAAACAGAGGACTTGGTAGGGTTTACGACATTTCCAAATCTCCCTCTTCTGGCAAGTTTTCTAGTTTCGCCTGTTCGCTGCCAATTCCCAGCAGCTTCTCAACCGAACTATTCTTCTACATTACAGAGTTCCGCTGCAAATTGCGGCAGAGTCAGAGTAAAAGATGTGCGCCACAAATTGTCAGATTCTGAACTTTCTGCCGGACAGCTAGATACATCAATAGTACCATTCAAGTGCTGCACTAAAGACTTTACCAGAGCCAGACCCAAACCCGTACCGGCGATAGCTTGGTCAGTAATGCCAGTGCCGCGGCGGAACTTGTCAAAGATGTGGGGTAAATCAGCAGCAGAAATGCCGCGCCCGAAATTAGAAATGCTCAGGACAATATAGCCGGCTGCCTCAGACGCCTCCAAAACTACCGCCGTTCCAGAAGCAGAGTATTTTCCAGCATTCGTCAGCAGTTCCAGCAGTACCCGATTGAGAATGTCCGGGTCGGTTTCCCAGCAAGGGGTTAACTTGGGCAAATCCACCTTCAGAGTCAATTGCTTATCCGCCCACTGTTTTTCAAAATCCTTAACTAAATCTTGCAATAAACGGTTGAGATCGATTTTGATTAGAGAAATCGGGACTTGCTGAGGCTCAAACTGTTTGAGGGCCAGCAAATCGTTAACCAGAGCAGTTTCCTTAGAACACTGCTGTTCGAGAATGTCGAGATACTTAGTCCGACTCGCGGACGGCAGTTCAGCTTGTTTGAGCATCAGAATCGCTAGCTTCATGATTGTTAAAGGGGTACGCAACTCGTGACTCAGAGTGCTGAGAAACTCGTCTTTAATCACCTTCAATTTCCGCATTTGCTCTAGCTGATTGGCAGATTGTTCGTACAGTTTCCCCTGCAGGTCGAGGCTTTGCTGCAACTGAGCGGTTCTGTCTAAGACTGCGGTTTGCAATTCCTTAAGCGTTTGAGTTTGGATAATCATCTTGCTCGCTTGAGCGCTGACTGATTCCAGAACTTCTAATTCTTCCGGGGTCCAAGTGCGCGGCTCGGAGTGCTGCAAAACCAAGAAACCCAAAACTGTTTCCTGGCAGCAACCGCCCGTGAGGGGAACCAGCAGCAAGCCGCGAATACCTTGGAGTTTCAAAATTTCTTTGGCTGCTTCTTGTTCTTTGCCGATTAATTGGCCTGCGTCAGCGAGGGCGAGGGGTTTGGGTGCGCCGTGGAATGCTTGGCGGCACAAATTAGATTCTGACAGCCAAAAAGCGGGAGAGTTATTTGGTTTTGAGTTGGGGATTTTGGATTGGGAATTAGCAGTTTTATCCTTGTTTTTTGTTTTGGATGTTGAGCTTTTTTTCCCAGTAGCGCTTTGTGTTATTGCCTGTTTGTTTGGAGCTTTTTTTACAACGGATTCGCAGAGGAATTCGACTTTCGCTTTGGGCGTTTGATTGGGGGAGCGATCTTTAAATAGAGGGTCTGTATATTTCAATAGCAGGATTTGACCTCTATCTACTTCCAGGGTATCGACGGTATTTTCAATAACTTGCTGCAATATTCGATCGACTTCTGAATTTGTGTCGATCGATGCAGCAACTGACATGAGTAGATTTTTGTATTTAGCTTGTCGCTGTAACTGTTCGTTTAAGCTGGCAATTTCTTGAGTTTTTTGAATGTGAGAAATCGCGATGCCGATCGCCTCTGATGCTGCTTCAAGGCGCTGCCGATCGGCTACCGACCACTCGTGAGGTTGCGACTTACCAACAATCACCATGCCATTTACAGCCCCTCCAAATCGGGCAGGCCCTGCCAAAATTGCCCGAAAAGGCAGCGCAGTCACAGGAGAATTGGGCGATGAAGCTGCCGGACGATCAAGATAATCGGATATCGCCACTATCTCGCCGTCTGCTAGGACGTTTGCCCAAGCGGGATGTTCGAGTGATATGCTAGGCGGTTTTAATCTTGGGGTTTGCGGGTTTTCCGGTGTTTCGGTGGAATCCGCAACACCGGCAACATAGGGGAAATCGCTGCTATTTTGCCAGTAAGCATTCGGATTTACTACTTTTTGGTCAACCACAGCAGTAACCCAACAGAAATCTGCCCCCCATGCAACCCCCAAAGTATTGGCTATTTGCAGCAGCAGGAGTTCTCGATCAAAGCTGGTGGCGAGAATTTGGCAAATTTGTCGCCCGAGAAGGGCAGGATCGACCTGGAAGTGCATAAGACGATCCAGAAATTTTTGGACTGATACTGGTTCTGCGATTTGCGGTAAATGCAAAGTGCAAGACTCGGACGGCGATCGGTCGATCGGACTAAAGTCTTGATTTCCCTGGCAATCGATCATGGCAACCAAGCCTTTATTCTAAGATGTTTGAGCCGGCTCCCGCTGCAACAAATATAGAACCTTTCCATAACTGTCGGCTTGACTGTTATGACCCTGCTTTCTGTGTTTGTGCAGCCTGTCGGCGGGTCACTAGATATCTGAAAATATACCCCAAGCTGACAGAGTTCTATTTTCCCGTTTTCTACCCTTCGATCTGTACGGGATGAACTTTACCATCCTTTACCGGATGATTATCAATCCATTCCCGCTAATTTTGACTGTTATTGTATAGTATGAAGCTTTTCTAGAGGCCGCTTAGTGACACCCTTCTCCTCACTCTGTGATGTTTCCTATTTAAGTTTGCGATCTTAACAAATTTTTATTTTGATACAAATCCGCCGATCGAGTGACAGCGAGCGCAAAAATTCCCATTCAAAAAATTATCACTCATAACATAGTTGAGAGTTTTCGAGTTTTTGCTCAAAAACTCATTTTTCACAACACCTAGAGCCGTGCAGCCAAGTCTCGGATTAAATTTCTCCCACTTACCTGCTTACTTATTTTGTGCTTCCTGTTGGGCTTTATCGCCATTTTGGCGGTAAAGTGCAGTCCGGTTCAGAGCCGTTGTGTAGCGGGGGTGCTTGGAAGGCACGGCGGCCATCAAATCGGAAGCTTGCTGCCACTTAGCAGCTACGACTAACCAATCCTCGCGAGATTGAGCGGTTTTGCCCTCGGTGGCTGCTTGTTCGGCTACTCGCACTGCTTGGGCAAAAGAGTCAACAGCAGAATTAACAGTCTCCTTAGAAATTTTCAAAGCAGGTTTTGCCTCAGAGGAAGGGGCAGTGGCAACTGCTTGGGTGGTGGCTTGTGTGCTGTTTGGCACTTGGGAATTGAGTCCTTTGTAGATGGCTGCCACTGCTGCAAGTAACAGCACGGTCAAGCTGATGCCGCCGACGATACCGCGCTGAAATTGCCGCGGTTGCTGCATCGATCGAGGTATAGCCATTCTCGGCAAAGCCCGCTTGCTGGAGAGAGCTTGGCGTTCGTGATGGGCGGTGGCTAAACGCTTGAACAAATTCGGCTTTCGGAGTTTAATTTCTTGAGACCACAACAGTTGATTATCGGGATCGCGGCTAATTTCTTCGAGCCACAGCAGTTGGTGTTCTCGGACAAGCCGACTGTTGATGTTGACTCGGCGAATATTGTGGGGCGAAATGCGTTCCAAAATTTCTCGGACTCGATCGACCAAACTAGACTCTTCGAGCATTTGGGGCGTTGCAGCTTCGCACAGCAGTTGCAGCACCCCCTCTGCAAACACAGCTCGGGCCCTGACCCCTACCTGTGCCAGTTCGTCATTAAGGATTTGAATAATCGATGCAACCGAGCCCTCGCGAGCTTGTCGAGCAATGTCATCTATTGGATTGGCCATAAAACTATCTTGACGCTTAGCAATCTGTTAATTGTTAACCCAAAGTCTCGGATCTAATTTTTACTCATACAGGTTATCACTGACACTGCCAGGTTAAAATGAACAGATGCAAATCTTGCATACCGATCCACTTAAAATTATCACCACAGCATCGAGCGAGGCTAACAGGAAATAAACTATGGGTAAAGTAATTAGCGGTCAAATTTTTGTTGTAGACGACAACATCGATACAGATCAAATTATCCCGGCCGAATACCTGACCCTGGTTCCCTCGAAGCCGGATGAGTACGAGAAACTAGGCAGTTACGCTATGATTGGGTTGCCCGATCGCTACGGTAAGTTTATCGAATCCGGTGAACAGAAAACCCGGTATCCGATTATCATAGCGGGCGAAAATTTTGGCTGCGGTTCTTCGCGGGAGCACGCTCCGATAGCTCTCGGGGCCGCCGGCGTCACAGCAGTGGTGGCTTTGTCTTACGCCCGCATTTTCTTTCGCAATTGCTCGGCTACTGGGGAATTGTACCCGATGGAATCAGTCGAGCGGCTCTGCGACTTGTTTGTAACCGGTCAAGAAGTGACGATCGACTTTACAGCAGAGGTAATTGTCAACCACACTCTCGATCGAACTTTCTCGCTCAAACCTTTAGGAGAAGTAGGGCCTGTAATAGATGCCGGAGGGCTGTTTGAGTACGCGCGCCAAACGGGAATGATTGCGGCTCGCTCTTAACTTTTAAAACCCTGCAATGTAGGGTGTACCACCGGGCGCACCTTACGAAGATCTCCCCGCTCAAACCGCTCCCATCTAGGGTGCGGGGAAATTTTCTCACATCGACTCAATAAAATTCAATAAAATGCGCTGGTGAGCAATGCCAAAAGGTCGCACATCTCCTGACTGCTCAGAATAGCATTTGCCAGCCCGAATCTGCTCCGGTGTCAACAACTTCATATCCCACCCCTCAAGCAAAACTAAATCCTTGACATCCGCACTAAGTTGTGCATGAAAAACGTGGCGAACGACATCTTTTTCGACATCACAACAGAAAAAAGAAACACTTGCAGGAGCATAGCCAATTTCCTCTGATAATTCCCGCACTACAGCAACTTCCGGCGTTTCCCCGGGTTCCAAGTGTCCGCCAAACAAAGCCCAATGTCCGGGATACCTGATATGAGGAATATCGTCCCGCAACTGACAGAGAAACTTGCCCTCTCGGTACAAAATCGCGATCGCAACGTGAATTTTAGTCATGTGTTAGAAAGAAAAAAGAAGGAAAAAAGTGCTGTAGGAGCGGGTTCACCAACATCTGTAAAATTAACCAAAAATATAGGTAAACCCGCCCAGACCATAATATTATGGTTGATGAACTTTGAAGATAAATAAACAGCTCCAAATCGCCCAAGCACAACTATAAACCTTTGATTTGTAGGAAATAGACTTACTTTTTGAAATAAATTAGCAGCTTCGTATTTTTATTTATTAGCCGCTGGAGTGCGCTTTAATTGCTCCATTTCCTCAACATAAACTTCACCTAAATCCTTTCCTGCCAATTCCTTCAGAGTAATACTCTTGTAGCGGACTTCTCCCTTCAGCAACACTTCATCGCCAAGCTGGGGCAAATCTTGCGTGGTTAAAATCCAAATACTGCCAGTACCATCCTCAAGTTGATAGGCCGCATTCCCCACAAACGGAGCGCGATTTTCCACCTTTCCCCGGAGATAAACTTCAGCATCCACTTGCCGCTTTTGTTGAACGTCGCCAATGCTAGCCACATTAAAACCAAGATTAAGTTGAGACAGAGGTAAATTGCCACAACTGAAAAAACCGCTGGCGAGGATTAGCGATAAAGAGCCGGTGCAGAATCTTTGAACCCAAACTTGCTTAATTGCAGTAGTCATTGGTCAACTGATTTGAGATTTGAGATGTGAGATACGACTTACTTTAACAGAATCCCAAGAATCGATCGCAAGTAATAAATTTCTCTAGTGTAGTCCTTGGCGGGGATTAAGCTAAAATCTAAAATCGTCCGCCCCTAACCCAGAGTCTACAATGGATGCCAAAACTGCTCAAATACTAGATGGCAAAGCTTTAGCGACAAAGATTCAAACCGAGCTGAGCGATCGAGTTCGCGCCCTACAACCCCAAAAGGGGCGTCCTCCCGGACTTGCGGTGCTGATGGTGGGCGACAACCCAGCTAGCGCAGCCTATGTTCGCAACAAAGAGCGAGCCTGCGCTAAGGTTGGCATAGCTTCCTTCGGCCAGCATTATCCCGCAAACGCTACTCAAGCCGAACTAGAACTTGCAATTCGTGCGCTCAACGAGGACGATCGAGTAGATGGCATTTTAGTTCAATTACCGCTACCAGAACACTTAGATGCAATTGGGCTGCTGTACCAAATTGCTCCCGACAAAGATGCTGACGGACTTCACCCTGTAAATTTAGGCCGTCTCGTGCGTGGGGAGCAAGGTTTGCGGAGTTGTACTCCCGCCGGAGTGATGCGGTTATTGCAGGAATACCAGATTGATTTAAAAGGAAAAAATGCCGTTGTTTTGGGACGGAGTATTTTGGTAGGTAAACCGATGGCGCTGATGCTGTTAGAAGCCGATTGTACTGTTACGGTAGCTCATTCGCGATCGCAAAACTTAGAATCGATTACCAATCAAGCCGATATTTTAATAGCCGCAGTCGGCCGCACAGAAATGATTACAGCTAATATGGTCAAACCGGGAGCAGTAGTAATTGATGTCGGTATTAACCGCGTCGTCAATCCAGATGGTACGAGTCGTTTGGCCGGAGATGTTGATTTTAATGCTGTTAAAACAGTAGCCGAATTTATCACGCCGGTGCCGGGAGGAATCGGGCCGATGACTGTTGCTATGCTTTTGGAAAATACCGTATCGAGTTATATTGAATACGGTTCTAATTGAATAGGGGCAAACTTGTGAGCCAGTATTGGCTCAATTAGGGTTAGTAATCTACCAACAGACAAAGATTTTAGCTATGGCTTTAAAACCGGATGCGTCAGGGACATTGCGCTTAATTGGCGACAACACCTCGGAATTCATTCTACTTTCTCCTGAAGCTCTAACCAATTTCCCTTTAGGAGCTTGGTTACTCGATGGGGACGATACAGTATATGGCTTAGGGGGTAGCGAGTTAATCCTGGGAAATGAAGGGGAAGATATTCTCGCAGGTTTTGACGGCAATGATTCTTTATTTGGGGGAAAAGGAAGAGATGGCCTGTATGGAACTTTTGGAAATGACTGCCTCAGTGGTGGTCTAGATGCTGATTACCTTGGTGGACAAGCTGGCGATGATATTTTATTTGGGGGTAGAGGCAATGATCTTTTAAGCGGCGCAGGGGGGGATAACACTCTGGTTGGCGGCTTGGGCAGAGACTTCTTAATTTGTGGGTTTGGCAATAATTTATGCGTTCTGGGAATAGATCCTGCCACTACAGATATCAATTCTAGTGATCTGATCGGAGGTTTTGATCTTGATTTAGATCGCATTGGATTAGCGAGTGACTTAACGGTCAATGATATAGTGTTGGAGCAGGTACAGGATGTGACACTAACCTTGAGGCGAGAGTTGCCACAAGTTATACTACAATCCCTCCCTCCAAATGAGGTCAGCGAATTCAGCGGCTCTGCTTCAGGAACTCTAATCAGAGTCAGGAATTCTAACGCGATTTTAGGTTTTGTAGAGGCTGTAACGCCTAATGAACTACAAAGCAGGATAGTTTCCGTTCAGGGTTTCTAATCTCAGGACAATCACTGGTGGCATGAAAAAATTATCATTTTGTTAGCCACAAATTAACTCCTGATATTTACAGGACTTACGCAGAAACGCTAGTAGGGTGCGTATTTCGCACCTTACTACTATGGGTCGTGTAAAATTTGACTGTGCAGCGTAAGTCCTGTAAAATTATTTACTCTTTGATCCCGCATCGGCGGACGAAAGTTGGTGGAGTAGCGATTTCAAGCTGCGAGCGAAATCACTAATCACTAAGATTTAGCGTGAGAAATTATTGATAGCAACAACGCGAAGTCGGCGTTGTCAATACAGACGGTGCGAGTCGTTTGGCCCCAGATGTTGATTTTAATTCTGTTAAAACAGTAGCCGAATTTATAACGCCGGTGCCGGGAGGAATCGGGCCGATGACTGTTGCCATGCTTTTGTAAAATACCGTTTCGAGTTATATTGCATAGGGTTCTAATTGAATTAGTGCCAACTTGTGAGCCAGTATTGGTTCAATGAGGGTTAGTAATCTACCAACACACAGAGATTTTAGCTATGGCTTTAAAACCGGATGCGTCAGGAACATGGCGCTTAATTGGCGACAACACCTCGGAATTGATTCAACTTTTTCCTGGAGCTCTAAACAACTTCCCTTTAGGAGCTTGGGCGCTCGATGGCAACGATACAGTAGAGGGCTCAGGGGCTAGCGAGTTAATTCTGGGAAATGAAGGGGAAGATATTCTCCGAGGTTTGGCAGGCAACGATTCTTTATTTGGGGGAAAAGGAAGAGATGCCCTGTATGGAAATGAGGGAAATGACTGCCTCAGTGGTGGTCTAGATGCTGATTTCCTTACTGGAGACGCTGGCGATGATATTTTATTTGGGGGGAGAGGCAATGATCTTTTAGGCGGCGGAGATGGGAATAACACTCTGGTTGGCGGCTTGGGCAGAGACTTATTAAATTGTGAGTTGGGCAATAATTTATGCGTTATAGGAATAGATCCTGCCACTACAGATATCAATTCTAGTGATAGAATCGCACGTTTTGATCCTGATTTTGATCGCATTGGATTAGCGAGTGACTTAACGGTCAATGATATAGTGTTGGAGCCGCTACAGAATGTGACACTAACAGTTAGGTTCGATTTCCCGCAAGCTTTACAAGCATTCTTCCCTCCAGCTTTTCTCAGCGAATTTAGCGGACCTGTTTCAGGGACTCTAATCAGAGTCAGGAATTCTAACGCGATTTTAGGTTTTGTAGACGATGTAACGCCTAATGAACTACAAAGCAGCATTGTTTCTGTTCAGGGTTTCTAATTTCAGGACAATCACTGGTAAGCTGACAAACTTATCATATTGTTAGCCACAAATTAACTCCTGATATTTACAGGACTTACGCAGAAACGCTAGTAGTAGGGTCCGTATTTCGCACCTTACTACTATGGGTCGTGTAAAAAGTGACTATATTGATGTCGGTATCAACCGCATTGTCAATCCAGACGGTACGAGTCGTTTAGCCGGAGATGTTGATTTTAATGCTGTTAAAACAGTAGCCGAATTTATCACGCCGGTGCCGGGAGGAATTGGGCCGATGACTGTTGCTATGCTTTTGGAAAATACCGTTTCGAGTTATATTGAATACGGTTCTAATTGAATTATGACCCACTTGTGAGCCAGTATTGGCTCAAGTAGGGTTAGTAATCTACCAACAGACAAAGATTTTAGCTATGGCTTTAAAACCCGATCCATCAGGGACATTGCGCTTAATTGGCGACAACACCTCGGAATTCATTGAACTTTCTCCGGGAGCTCTAACCAACTTCCCTTTAGGAGCTTGGGCCCTCGATGGCGACGATACGGTAAATGGCTCAGGGGCTAGCGAGTTAATCCTGGGAAATGAAGGGGAAGATATTCTCAGAGGTTTTGCAGGCAACGATTCTGTATTTGGGGGAAAAGGAAGAGATGGCCTGTCTGGATCTGATGGAAATGACTGCCTCAGTGGTGGTCTAGATGCTGATTACCTTATTGGAGAAGCTGGCGATGATATTTTATTTGGCGGTAGAGGCAATGATTTTTTAGACGGCCAAGAGGGGAATAACACTCTGGTTGGCGGCTTGGGCAGAGACTTCTTAGAGTGTCGGTTGGGCAATAATTTATGCGTTCTGGGAATAGATCCTGCCACTACAGATATCAATTCTAGTGATCTGATCGTAAATTTTGATCCTGATTTTGATCGCATTGGATTAGCGAGTGGCTTAACGGTGAATGATATAGTGTTGGAGCCGATACAGAATGTGACAGTAACACTTAGGTTCGATGGGCCGCAAGCTTTACAACCATTGCTCGATCCAGATCTGGTCAGTGGAATTAGCGAACTTTCTTCAGGAACTCTAATCAGAGTCAGGAATTCTAACGCGATTTTAGGTTATGTAGAGAATGTAACCCCTAATGAACTACAAAGCAGCATTGTTTCCGTTCAGGGTTTCTAAATTCAGGACAATCACTGGTGGCATGACAAACTTATCATATTGTTAGCCACAAATTAACTCCTGATGTTTACAGGTCTTACGCAGAAATGCTAGTAGTAAGGTGCGAATTTCGCACCTTACTACTATGGATTGTTTAAAAACTGACTATTATATTGATGTCGGTATCAACCGTGTCGTCAATCCAGACGGTACGAGTCGTTTGGCCCCAGATGTGGATTTTAATGCTGTTAAAACAGTAGCCGAATTTATCACGTCGGTGCCGGGAGGAATCGGGCAGAGGACTGTTGCTATAATCCAGACGGTACGAGTCGTTTGGCCCCAGATGTGGACTTTGATGCTGTTAAAACAGTAGCCGAATTTATCACGCCAGTGCCGGGAGGAATCGGGCCGATGACTGTTGCTATGCTTTTGGAAAATACCGTTCCGAGTTATATTGAATACGGTTCTAATTGAATTATGACCCACTTGTGAGCCAGTATTGGCTCAATTAGTAGGGTTAGTAATCTACCAACACACAAAGATTTTAGCTATGGCTTTAAAACCGGATGCGTCAGGGGCATTGCGCTTAATTGGCGACAACACCTCGGAATTGATTCAACTTTCTCCTGGAGATCTAACCAACTTCCCTTTAGGAGCTTGGGCGCTCGATGGCGACGATACAGTAAATGGCTCCGGGGCTAGCGAGTTAATCCTGGGAAATGAAGGGGAAGATATTCTCACAGGTTTTGCAGGCAACGATTCTTTATTTGGGGGAAAAGGAAGAGATGCCTTGTTTGGACAGGAGGGGAATAACTCCTTCAGTGGTGGTCTAGATGCTGATTTTCTTCTTGGAGAGGCTGGCGATGATATTTTATTTGGGGGTAGAGGCAATGATGCTTTAGACGGCGGAGAGGGGAATAACACTCTGGTTGGCGGCTTGGGCAGAGACTTATTAAGTTGTGGGTTTGGCAATAATTTATGCGTTCTAGGAATAGACCCTGCCACTACAGATATCAATTCTAGTGATATAATCGAAAGTTTTGATCCTGATTTAGCTCGCATTGGATTAGCGAGTGACTTAACGGTCAATGATATAGTGTTGGAGCCGGTACAGAATGTGGCATTAACATATACGATCGATTTCCCACAAGCTTTACAACCATTACTCCCTCCAGATCCGGCCGGCGCAAGTGGATCTGCTTCAGCAACTCAACCCAGAAGCGGAATTACCGGAGTTTATTCAGGAACTCTAATCAGAGTCAGGAATTCTAACGCGATTTTAGGTTTTGTAGATGCTGTAACGCCTAATGAACTAGAAAGCAGGATTGTTTCCGTTCAGGGTTTCTAAGTTCAGGACAATCACTGGTGGCTTGAAAAACTTATCATATTGTTAGCCACAAATTAACTCCTGATGTTTACAGGACTTACGCAGAAACGCTAGTAGTAGGGTGCGAATTTCGCACCTTACTACTATCGTTGTGTAAAAATTGACTATTGTATTGATGTCGGTATCAACCGCGTCGTCAATCCAGACGGTACGAGTCGTTTGGCCCCAGATGTGGATTTTAATGCTGTTAAAACAGTAGCCGAATTTAT
>NZ_JAUBRM010000065.1:0-41918 GCF_036701905.1 Microcoleus sp. MON2_D5 | reverse complement strand
TTCATAGGCTTTGACTTTTAGTTAATTGTTTTTGCCAATTTCTCTTTGAACAAATCATACCTTAGTTCAGCAACGCCAATAAGCATTTTAAGTGGGTGTGAGGGCTGGAACCCTCCGATATCTAGGAGGACTTCAGTCCTCGCTACAAAGACTTTTATTCAGGTCGTGCGATCGCACATCATATCGATTAGTATTATTTTTCTTTAGGAAACGATCGCACGCCTACAAATAGCATTGCCAGACCACCTGCCAGAATTGCGAAGGCAAGTAAACCTACCACTAAATCTAATCCCGATGTATTTTCCATTAAATTAAATCGTTCTCCAATTAAATACAATTATCGGTATTGGTTCATAGTTGAGTGCTTGCACACAATGGGGAAGATCGCAAGAAAAAAATTAGCCCTTAACTTCTTAGAAAAAAAGCCTATTAATTTCTTCCGTCTTCCCTAAACATCCATCCCTTAAATCCGTTAAATTCTGTACACTGCTGATTTGCCGAACTTCTTATTTTGCCAATTCTCGATCGATAGCAGCGATCAGTTCGGGCGAATCGGGGCCAACACTGCTGCGGAATCTGGCAACCACTTCACCCTGTTTGCTAACTAAGAATTTCTCAAAATTCCAGGAAACCTCACCTTTGGGATCGACTGCACTCGTAAGCTTAGCGTACAGCGGGTGCTGTTGAGTGCCTTTAGCGCGTACTTTGTCAAATAATTCAAAGGTGACGCCGTATTTTGTAGTACAGAAATTGACGATTTCTGGATTACTTCCGGGTTCTTGACCTCCGAAGTCGTTACAGGGAAATCCTAACACACGGAGTCCAGCCGCGCTGTACTTCTGGCTCAATTCTTCGAGCCCTTTGTATTGAGGTGTATAACCACATTTGGAAGCTACATTAACTATCAAGAGTACCTTGCCAGCGTACTCTCCTAGCTGCTTGTCTTCGCCTGCGATCGTTTTTACTTTAATGTCGGAGATTGTGCTGGGCATTTTCAAATACTTTTAAATTTGACCACCACAATTTTACCGCAATTGGCTACAATTTTGTCTAGAGGTCGATTGCTAAAAATTTCAATATCCCGGTCGGGGCGGGTTGACCGATCTCGCCCTTACATTACAGATATGGGTGAACCCGCCCCTACCAAAATTACGGTTAATTTACCGAACACGATCTTAGTAGAAGGCGGTGAACTTTCTCCCCAGCACGACTCGCCACAGTCCGCTCTTAGATTTAAGTTTCTCGCTAATCGCTAAAATCTACACCCAAAAGGACGAAGATTTTAACTCTCTGAGTGGTGTTCCGTCATCCATTTTTGGTAAGTATCCTCAAGTTGCTTGTCTTCCAGAACGAGTTCTAGGCGGACTTTGACGCAACCGTGACGGGGTTGAGAGGCGATCGAATTTAAGATCTTGCTAGCTTTCTGGACAGAGGTAAATTCAGCCTTAACTGTCGGTTCTTGGCGATCGCTCTTAATCTCCGTCAAATCTATACCGGTGATGTTTCCCTCACCTAAATCTATTTCTGCCAACACCTTCGGATCGTCGCCGACTTGTTCGACAATCAGCTTTTCCCACTGGATGGGTACTTGGACCATCCTAGTTTCAATTTCTTTACGCACTATGACTTCGCCGACTTTGCGCTTGCTGCGATTGATCACCAATCGTTCTTCTAGCAGGCGAATTACTTCTTGATCGACAATATCGAAGTTTTCCTCATCCTGATCTGTCTCCAAATTTGCATCTGTGCGATCGGCATCTGTTAGATTTGACATATCTGTTGAGGGATTGGTTAACTCACTGTTGTTAAATTCGCTATGCGTTTCAGAGGGATTTTCTAAATAGGGATTACCCCCATTTGCCGAAACTATCGGCAGCAGATCGACTTGATCCGAATTAATAGTTACAAACAGCGACTTTTGGTGATAATCGACTTTTTTGAGCAGCTTAATACTTAATAAAAAAGTGCGGGGATTTTCGCTACCTAGTCCGGCTACTACAAAGTTTAACTGACCTTTAGCATCAAAATAGACATCTTTAATTTTGCCTACCAAGTGACCTTTGTTGTCTTTGACGGTAAAACTTTTTAGCTTAGTTCTGACTTTTTCAGGCACCCGGTTGAGACGGGTGATTGATTTGGCAGTTGCTATCTTTTCTGCTGATGCTTGACCGTTCATTTTTTAAACTTTCCTGCTTAGGGATTTTTATTATGAAGTGGTAAGGGGAAATTGGTAAAGGCGGGGAAAGGGCATCAACTTTGCCAAAACTAGACAAGTGTTGTACCCCCGCCCCCGCTCACATAGGAATTGCGCGATCGCTACCCATCAAATCAAGCCCGCGCCCTGACAGAATTATGTCATTAAGGCGAAATTCCTATGCAATACCTGTTGCGGTTGGTTTAGATATTTTTATTATCTACAACCGCAGTTCCATCGGTCTTAACCTCTAATTCTTCACGACGCAAGGTTTCTTCGCCCTCAACAGTGGTGCGAACAACTTCTTTTCTGACGTTGACTTCTTCCCGGACGAAAGCTTCCTTGTGGATGTCGGCCGTTTCTTCGTAGACTTCCATGCGTGCAACTTCCCCTGATTGGAAGTCAGCCTCACCGACTGAAACTACTCGACCCGCTTCTACCGGGGTTACTCGATCGATTACGACTCGTTCTTTTTCAATGGGGACTGAAGCTCGCGCTGTTTCAGTTTCGACGCGCTTGCCCACTGTTACTTCGCCTGTTTTTGCGCGGTGTTTGTTGGCAATCAAGCGTTCTTCATAAAGCTTGAGATTTTGGTGCTGCTGTTCGTTGGTTTCGTAGAGGGGGCGGTCCATATCGTAGTTGTAGCTGCTGCGATCGTAGCTAGACGCAGTTGCAGTGCTTGGAGCGGCAGTTTCTTGATTGCGGTAGACGCCTCTTACCTGTTCTTCGCGATCGTAATCTACTGCTTCTAATTCATTGTAAGCCGGCAATTGTTCTGCTTGAGCTTTGTTGCGAAGGCCTGTGGCGTGGACGCGACGGGCTCCGTAGTCGAAGCGAGCCGAGCCGATTGGCAACAATACTTTTTTGCCAAAAATCCAAATACCGGTATCAATTACCAGATAGCGGAAACGACCAGTGTCATCAACCAAAGCATCATAAACAGTGCCTACTTTTTCATCAGAGTCGCCAGCATAAACATCAAATCCCTTGATGTCGTCTCCAGCAAAGATCTCTTCCTGATAGTTAGGATAAAATTCTGCTAATTTTTGAAGTGCCATGTATTTTTTCCTCTTTGCTCTACTTACATTAATAGTAGAAATTAATTCGTTCAGTTCCCTCTCCCTAAAGTCAGAAGTGTATAATTTAGGTTGTTTAATACTATAGGAATACTACGGCATCTCTTCTGGTGTGGTAGCGCACTCAGCTATTTTAAATATTCTAAAACTTTACAATCGTCAATCTTATAACAAGTATTAAAACTCAAAGCCAACCGTAGGGACACCGCATTGCTGTGTCCTACTCCCCCTCCAGGAGACTCCTTCGCGGTGTACCTACTGTTAATAATTGTTAACTAGATGGTGAAAAATCAACATTACATAGTAATAGCCAAATATCAAAGCCCCTCATCTTGCAGGAGAGGGGCTTGCGGAAAGCTAGAAATTTTAAGTTCAGAGTTGATTGAATTGAGTTCTGATAGCTTCTATCCGACTGCGGTTAACTCCCATATCCGACTCTCCCAGACGCGAAGCCGATCGCACATGGATGACTTTTGCTTCATCATCTACCAAAAATTCAACGTCATCAACAAACCCCATCAAAGCACTGGTGAACTCCGCATAGAGGTAATTATCAGTTGCCGTGATAATTTTAGTTTTTCCATAGGAGTCGATCGCCCCTTGGAGCTTTACCATCGCTTCACTCTGGGACGAAGTGTATCCCAAAGGCTCAATTTTGTGTTCGGCATCTTGACTGAAGCTGCTGACGCAGTTGGGGGAACTCGGGCACGCTGCGAGTTTTCCTGACTGAATGCCGATATTGGCAGGTCTTGTTCCAGCAAACATTGTTTTTTCTCCTGGAATAGCGATAAAACTAGCGATCGACAGTACCGCTACTGCTAGCAGTGATATTAAAATAACCAGAACTTTTTTCCATGCTGTCGGGGATTTTGTTTCAAATGTTTGCAAAGGATTAGCCCTCCTGAAAGTATAAATGCGGTCTAATTTTCATCTTAATTTAAATTAACATCAAAAAATTAAAAAGATTTCTTTTGTTCTTCAATTAACCAGTAAGTCAGCATTCTTCCTTTACCTTTAATCGGGATATAACCCCGTTTTTCCAAAACAAACTGATCTTTCAAACGCTCGTAAGTGGCCGCCGTCACTTGAATTTTACCAGGCAATCCGTTAGATTCCATGCGTGAAGCAACATTAACAGTATCCCCCCACAAATCATAGCTAAATTTACTAATCCCAATAATTCCAGCCACCACCGAACCGCTGTCAATTCCGAGCCTCAATTGAAAATTTTCTCCCATTTTGGCATTAAACCTCCTCAAAGCTGCCTGCATCTCCAAAGCTAAAAGTGCGATCGCCTCAGAGTGATCCTCTCGCGGCGTCGGCAAACCCCCAACCACCATGTAAGCATCCCCAATCGTCTTAATCTTTTCCAACCCGTGCAATTCAGATAACCTATCGAACTCCGAAAAAATCCCGTTCAAAATTTCTACCAACTGCGTCGGACTTTTGTGAGCCGAGAACTCTGTAAAACCCACCAAATCAGCAAACAAGACGCTCACCTCATCAAAATGATCCGCTATCAACTTTTGCTCTTTTTGCAAGCGATCTGCAATAGGTTTCGGTAAAATATTCAGCAGCAATTTCTCGGTTTGTCCTTGCTGCACTTTCAGCGCTGCTTCAGCTTGTTTCCGCTGAATCAACGAACCTAGCTGCGTAGCAACCGCGCTCACTAATTCCAACAAGCGCGGCTGACATTTCAGAACTTTTTCGCGATAGAAAATCAAAATAGCTAACACTTGGTTGTCCGCCAAAATTGGCACTCCAAAAGCCGCTTTCAATCCCACACTCACCGCAATTTCCGATCGTAAAAAAACTTGTTCCGGTGCAGTAGAAACATCATCGATCCATTCAGACTGCTGCGACTGCCAAATCCTGCCTGGGAGTCCCACACCGGGAGCAAAAATCAACTGCCAACTTGTTTGTCGGAATTGGGCAAACCTCAAGTCGCTGACGTACCTCCCTGTAGCGCATTTTAAAAAGCCCTCACTGCAAGGAATCCAAGCTTCGCCCAGATTCCATTCAATAGTTTTGCAAATTAAACCTAAAATCACATCTATAGCCGACTCAAAATCCTCAGATTTGCTAATAGCTTGAGTGGCCTGCAGCAGCAATCTTGTTTCCATTTCCACCTGGTGGCGTTCAGCGATTTCTTGGTGCAACTGGATATTTTGAGCGGTCAATTTTTGATTTTTTTGTTGCAATTGTATTTGCAATGAACGCACAGTAAGCTGATTGCTCACTCGCGCCAATACTTCTTTCACTTGAAAAGGTTTGGTGATATAATCTGCTCCGCCCACTTCAAAAGCTTTTGCTTTATTTATTCCTTCTTCTAGCGCGCTGAGAAAAATGATGGGAATTTCCCTAAATTGCGGTTGTGATTTTAATTTTTTACATAGTTCGTAGCCGTCAATATCCGGCATCATAATATCGAGTAAAATCAAATCGGGTGCGCTCGATTGAATTGCATCTAACGCCGAAAAACCATTAGTAACTGGTCGAACTTTATAGCCATTTTTTTGCAAAAGTCTAATCAACAAACGCAGATTATCTGGCGTATCGTCAACTACTAAAATATCTGCTTGATAGTTTTCAGTTTGTTCCGCCTTCATCTGCATGATCTGATTCCTCCGCCTCGGCAATTAAATTGAGAATTTTCTGGTAATCAAAATTATCGAGATGACCCTGGAGGATTTCCGCCAATTCAGGATGAGGCTCCCTTATTTCGTCGATTGTCCTGACAATTAACTCAAAATCAGCACTGCGGATTACCTGCTTCATGTTGTCTATCCATTCTGCGGGAAGTGTAGGTAAATAAGCAAGCGCAGCATTAGGGAGGGAGTCAGATAAATTATTTCGATCGCCTGTTGAGATAAAGTCCGTTGAGTTAGAGTAGACATACTTCACCCCCAAGTGTTTGCTGAGGGTATCAAATATATCTGTTTTGCGGAAAGGTTTGCTAATAAAATCGTCGCAGCCGACTAATAAAGCAAACGATCGCTTTCCTTCAATTGTACTAGCTGTCAAAGCAATAATCTTCGGGCTCGGGGAGTCGGGATGGGAAATATCCATTTCCCCATTTCCTTCCTGCTCTTGGTCTCTCTGCTTGATTCTAGCCTTAATTTGTGTAGTAGCTTCGTAGCCGTCCATCACTGGCATTCGCACATCCATCAAAATTAAATGCGGATGCCAATTTTCCCACATTTCTATTGCTTCCTGGCCGTTGGTGGCTTGTTCCACCACGAAACCTAAAGGAGAAAGCATTTTGACTAAAAGTTGGCGGTTGTCTTCGCGATCGTCCACAATTAAAATCCGGTAGCACGGTTGATTGGGTTCCAACCCACTAACTTGGCGGTTAAGTTGCGGATCTGGAAGCTCAGCAGCATAAACTGCACCGACTGGAATTTCAAATTTAAAAGTGGTGCCGAGTTCCAGTTGACTTTCTACGACAATTTCTCCTCCCATCAGGCGGACAAATTGACGGCTGATCTTCAATCCTAAGCCCGTACCTTTCTGATTTTTTTTACCGGAATCTGTTTGCACAAAAGCCTTAAAAATATTGCCCAATTCTTCCGGACTAATGCCAACTCCTGTATCTTCAATTTCAAACAGAAGGAAAAAAGCATACCCACTTGAATCCTCAGCCTCATCCCTCCATGGAAGCGTTGCCAAATCACTGCTAGTTCTCGAAAAATCCCGAATACTTCTTGTGGTATCAAAGCAAGCTGTGGGACTATCCAATAAATCCAGAGATGCCGATTTTTCTAACTTTATAACTCTTAAGATGATTTCGCCTGTTTCCGTAAACTTAATCGCATTACTCAGAAGATTAATCAGCACTTGCCGCAGTTTAATATCATCGGTTCGCACGTACTGAGGAACGTCAGCATCGCGCTGGAAACGCAACTGCAACTCTTGATTCTCTACCCGCAGTTGAAACATATCTTGCAAATCGTCAAGCAAGCGGTAGAGGTCGAAGTTTTTCGGGTAGAGCGTCATCTGCCCCGCTTCGATTTTTGACAAGTCTAAGACTTCATTGATCAATGTCAGCAAGTGTTCGCCACTACGCCGAATAATTCTCATATTTTCTCGGTTTTCGACACTAAGATCCGGGCTGGGTTCCATGATTTGTGCAAAGCCGAGTATAGAATTGAGAGGGGTGCGTAACTCGTGGCTCATATTGGCCAGAAAGGTGCTTTTAGCTTTGTTTGCTGCTTCAGCAGCTAATGCGGCTTGTTGCAGTTGTTCTGTGCGTTCGTCAATTTGGGCTTCTAAGGTGTGGTGATATTCTGCTAGTATTTTTTCCGCTTGTTTGCGATCGCTAATATCTTGAAAAGCTGCGATCGCATAAACAATATTTCCGCTAGCGTCAAAAATCGGCGTGCTATTGATCTCGATCGCAATTCTTGTGCCATCTTGACGGATTTCTACATCGTCAACCTTGACAGATTCTCCTTTCAGTGTCCGCAAAATTGGCAGATTATGCGGCGGGTACAGCTCATCAGTATTGGCAACATAAAGTTGATAAGTGGCAGCTAATTGTTCCGCAGTGCTTTCCGGGATAGTGTCTGCACCCAGCAAATCCCGCGCTGCCTGGTTGAAATAGGCGATCGAGCCATCGGAATGATAAACAGATACCCCCACTGGCAAAGCTTCTAAAAATTGACTCAGGCGGCTTTCACTCGCAGACAGCGCCTCATTTACTAGCTTTAACTCCTCGTTTGCTTCTTGGCGCTTATGAATTTCCTCTGTTAACTTTTGATCTTGCAAGTAACTGTGAACCGCTTCTACTACCGTTAATTTTAAGTCTTCATTTTGCCAAGGTTTAGGAATATAACGGTACAATTTAGCATACTTGATAGCATTACTCAGGGCTTCTAAATCTGCTTGCCCCGTGAGCATAATGGTCAGAGTTTCCGGCGAGTTCTCGTGAATTCTTCTGAGCAGTTCATCCCCTTTAATATCCGGCATGATATAATCGGAAAGCACCAAAGCAATCTCGTATTCATCTGCCTGCAAATCGGCCAGCAACTCTAAAGCATCAGCCCCCCCTTCAGCGGTTTCAATTATACACCGCTCGCCGATCGCCTTTTTCAGTTCTATCTTTAAACTATTTAAAACGTCAGGTTCATCATCAATACAAACAATCACAGGTTTTTTCATAACTTAGCCACCCCAGATTTTATAATCTCTATTAAGTCTTTGCTTTGCCAGGGTTTGTACAAACAACAGTATAAATCTGCTTCTTCTACTGCCCGCTGAACTGCCGCTGCATCAGCTTGTCCAGTCAACATCACTTTAATAATTTTAGGATACTTTTGGTGAACTTTAATTAAAAGTTCGTCACCTTTAATTCCCGGCATCAGCCAATCAGAAACAACCACAATAACCTGAGCTTTTTCTTGAAACTCCTCCAGTAAATCTAAAGCTTCATCCCCACTTTCAGCTAATTCATAAAAATAATCATTTTTAAATTCATTTTTAAGCTGCATCTTGAGAGTATTCAAGATATCCGGTTCATCATCAACACAAAGAATTATAGGCTTATTCATCTTTTCTTATGTGCTTAAATTTTAGTAGGTTTACTGACATGACTTGCTTTTACATTATTTATTTCGGGCAAGGAAGCAGGATATCTGTCCCCTATCTTATTTTAATAGGACTTCCGAAGATAAACCCGGTTTATTGTAATAAATCTTGTATTTGTCAGCGAGACAGCGACGAGTGTCACCGGGAATCAGCCCCCTGCAGGTAAGTTTTGTTTAATAAATAGGCAGCGAGACTGTAAAAGTTGTCTGCCCCGGTACAGAATCTACAGCAATTGTGCCTTCGTGTTTTTCCACAATTTTTCTCACAATATCCAATCCCAAACCGCTACCTTCGCCCGCAGGTTTAGTCGTAAAAAACGGCTGAAAAATTTTGGGAATAACTTCTGAGGGAATACCTTTGCCGTTATCAGTAAACTTGAGGAAAATAGTTGCCTCTTGTTGCCGAGTTTCAATCGTCAAAATACCTTTATAATCCATTGCTTGCAGCGCATTATGAACGAGATTAGTCCAAACTTGATTTAAGTCATCGGGATAGCACATAATTTGGGGTAAATTTCCATAGTTTTTAACTACTTCTATACCGTGTTTCAGTTGATTTTGATAAAGGGTTAACACCGTTTCAATGCCATCGTGCAAGTCCGCCTGAACTTTTTCTAGTTTGCTATCAAAATGAGCGTAGGTTTTTAAGGCAAATACTACTTTCCCAGACTTCGCTGTTGCTCTTTGGATCAGGCTAATACTTTTTTTAAAGCTCGCAAACTGGTAAGCACTATTTAAAACTACTTCCCAATCCGGCGATTTAAAAAGCGGCAAAAACTCTTCTATTTTTTCGTAAATTTCCATGTCAACTAAAGTATCCGCAATTTCCTCGGAGTTTTCAACAGATTCTGCCATCAAATCCGCCGCTAACTGCTGCTTAAATTTCCGTTTCTCTCTGCTTGTGAATAAAACTTCTTGATGAGTGGCTCTGTACAGTAAAGCTAAAAAATAAGCTTTGCTTTCGTCAGAAAGTTGTTGATAAATTTCAGGAAATTTTTCTAAAAACTCGTCGGAAAAATTAGCTATATTATTAACAGAGGAACCGATAATTCCCAGGGGGGTATTGATTTCGTGGGCAATGCCAGCAATAAGTTGTCCCAGGGCTGCCATTTTTTCCGATTGAATCAAATGCTCTTGGGTGGCTTGCAGTTGGTGCAGCGCCGTTGCTAAATCTTGATTTTTCTCTTGCAAGGTTTGTTGCAGCGAACAAATTTTTAAATGAGTTTCTATCCGGGCTAAAACTTCTTCAACGTGAAACGGTTTAGTAATAAAGTCAACTCCGCCAACTGCAAAAGCTTTAACTTTATCCAGCACGTCATTAATCGCACTAATAAAAATAACAGGAATATCTTTTGTAATTTCAGAAGCTTTGAGTTGCTGACAAACTTGATAGCCGTCCATTTCCGGCATCATAATATCCAGCAACACTATATCCGGGGGTATTTTTTGAGCAGCAGACAATGCTAGCTTGCCATTGGGTACGGGGCGAACTTGATAGCCTTTTTCGCTCAAAATTCCGGCCAGCAGCCGCAGGTTTTCGGGCGTATCGTCCACTACTAAAATATTAGCTCGATTAGTTATAGGTAAAGTTGAAGTCATCGGGTACTTACTGTTTTTCGCTAATATCGATTATGTTCAAAATTCGGTCATATTCAAAATTATTAATGCAATCTTGAAGCTTAGCCGCAAGAGAGGGATTGACAGTGCCGATTTGTGCGATCGAAGTCGCGATCGCCTCCATGTCCACACTCAAAATACTTTGCTTGAATTGGGCTATCCAGTCTGGAGAAAGAGAGGCAAAAGCCTCGGGTGTCAGCACCTCCTGACTTGACTCATCTACACCTGCGGCACTTACTGCGGTTGGATCTTCATAAATATAGCGTACTCCTAAATGTTTTCCCATTGCCACAAAGATATCCTCCTCTCGGAACGGTTTCCGCATAAAATCATCGCAACCCGCCGAAAGAATCACCGCCCGTTCTTCCTCCAAAACGCTAGCAGTTAGGGCCACAATCGCCGTTGCTTGCCCGCCAGTTGTAGTTTTAATCTGTTTCGTTGCCTCATAGCCGTCCATGACAGGCATTCTCATGTCCATCCAAATCAGATGCGGTTCCCACTCCATAAAAATATCAACCGCTTCTTTACCGTTATTTGCTTCTCTCAACTCAAATCCGAGTGGACTGAGAAGTTTTACTAACAGTTGGCGATTCAAAGGTTTGTCGTCCACAATTAGCAACCGATAACTCGGCTGATTCGGTTCGAGGGCAACAACTCGACGTTGAGTTTTTCTGCTTTCAATATCACTAGCTTCAACCAGATGAACTTGGATGTCAAACTGAAATAATGCACCCTTTCCGATGTCGCTGCTAACAGTAATTTCACCTCCCATTAATTGCACGAACTGGCGGCTAATAGCTAAACCTAAACCCGTTCCTTCCTGAGAATCTTTACCTGTTTTCGTCTGCACAAATGCTTCAAACAACTGATGGATTTCCTCAGCAGCAATGCCTGCACCAGTATCTTGAACTTCAAAATGCAGCCAGTAGCGGCCGGGCAATTGGTCAGTGCTGTTTTTATGTATATTCCGCCTTCCTCCTTTGACTTGCACCGACACTCCCCCTTCTGAGGTAAATTTAATCGCATTATTGAGCAAATTAATTAAGACTTGCCGCAATTTAACTTCATCAGTACAAATGTAATGGGGAACTTCTGCGTCTGTGTCGAAGATTAGTTGCAAACCTTTTTGCTCAGCTTTGAGAGCAAACAGATCTTCTAAATCGTCGATTAGTTGGTACAAATCGAAGCTTTTTACATTAAGCGTCGTGCGTCCGGCTTCGATTTTTGACAAGTCTAAAACTTGGTTAATTAAAGCCAGTAAATGTTCGCCACTCCGCAGGATAATTCCGACATTTTCTTGATTTTCCTGAGACAAAGTTTGACTGCGGATCAGGACTTGAGCAAAGCCGATGATCGCGTTCAGGGGCGATCGCAATTCGTGGCTCATATTGGCGAGAAAGGTACTCTTAGCTTTGTTTGCTGCTTCGGCCGCTTCTTTCGCCTGCTGCATTTTGATTTCCGCTTGTTTGCTATCAGTAATGTCTTTAATAAAACCTTCGTAGTAAAGTAAATTTCCTGCTTCATCGCAGACAGCGCGACTATTTTCCGAAATCCAGATTATGCTGCCATCTTTGCGGTAAATTTCCGATTCAAAGTTTGATAGTATCCCGTACTCGTTCATCAGCGCTGCAAATTCGTCGCGGCGGTTGGGTTTCACGTAAAGCTGGTTATTGAAATTCGGCTGTGCTGCTATTAAATCTGCAGGCGAGTCGTAACCGTAGATGTTAGCTAAAGCGGGGTTAGCGCTGATGTATTTCCCGTCAACTGCAGTTTGAAAAATTCCATTCAAAGCATTTTCATAAATGTTGCGGTACTTTTCTTCGGCTTCCCGGAGGGCAGTTTCTGCTTTTTGGCGCTCGGTAATATCGCTAGACATCGACAAAAAACAAGCTTCTCCGTCAATATCGATGGTTTCTATAGACAGCAGTGCCGTTCTTTCTGTACCATTTTTATTGCGAAAGGTTAGCTCATAATTGTGAATTGCTGTCTTGTCTTTTAACATTTGAATCATGCGGTCACGCTCTTTCAAACTCGCCCAAAAGTTGAGTTCAACCGCTGTTTTACCGATAATTTCTTCCTGGGTGTAGCCCATCATCCGGCAAAAACTATCATTAACTTCTAGGTGGCAACCGTCACGAATTCTTGTAATTGTAATCGCATTAGGACTCGAACGAAAAGCTTTAGAAAACTTTTCTTTTGCCTTAGCAAGATCTGCGGTGCGTTCTGCAACTTGCACTGCTAAATTTTGGTTGTATGCCCTTAATAATTTCTCCGCTAGTTTCCGTTTCGTAATATCTTGAAAAGCGCACATTCCGTAAATAATATTTCCTTGGGCGTCGTAAATAGGAGTTCCCCAAACTTGCAGGGGAACAGTTTTGTTATTGGAGGAGATTTCAATGTCATCAACAGTTACAGTTTTGCCCTGCAAAGCATTTAAAATTGGGTCGCGTTCCGCCGGGTAAATTTCCTGAGTTCCAGCTAAATAAACTCGGTAGAATTGGCGCAATTTTTCGGCATCGGCTGCCACAATTCCTTGAGATAAAAGTTTTTTTCCTGTAGGGTTAATGTAGTGAGGTTGACCGTTGGGCTCTGCAATAAAAATGCCTAGCGGTACTGCATTGAGAAATTGTTTGACTCGGCTTTCGCTTTCTGAGAGGGAAGTAAATGAATGCTGCAATTGCTCTGCCATGCTGTTAAAAGCAGTGGCAAGTTCTCCGAGTTCATCTTCGCGATTCAGAGTGAGCTTTGTATCCCATTCATTCCGCGCCAAAGCTTTCGCCGCTGCATTCAATCTTAAAATCGGCTGAACAACCCATTTAGCAGTAAGAATCCCCAGGATTGTCGCCCCCATCAAAGCTGCAAGCGACAGTAAAAAAGTCGTGCGCGTGTTGAGGTTAATTTGCTCCATAAAGTCAGACTCGGGTACAACTACTACAATCAGCCAATCCAACCCTCGATCGTCTTTAAAAGGAGCTACCTGAATAAAATTTCGCTTGCGGTCAACATCAAAAGTAAGCTGTTGAGAATTATTGATTTTAGCTAAGCTGTCGTAGTGTTTATCTAAATGCTGTGCGGTTTGTCGAATTACCGGATTGTCGCTTTCTGAAGCTTTGATGCGTCTTGTTTCTTTACCTTCCACGACGAATTCTGCACTCGCCGTTGAAGTGGCAATTAACATCCCGGATCGCTCCATGACAAAAGTTTGTCCTGATTTGCCAATTTTGAGGCTGACGAGAAATTCTTTGATTCTAGAAAACAGCAAATCGCTGCCAGCTACGCCTAACAATTTGCCAGCGTCGTCGTAGATAGGCAAAGCAGCAGTAATTGCCAGTTCCCTAGTCAAAAAATCTGTATAAATTGGAGTCCAAATAGGTTTTTTTGCCGCAGCCGCAGCTATGTACCAAGGGCGAGTTCGCGGATCGTAAATATCGGGTGAAATTTGCACTAATTGAACGCGGTTTCCCTGAGAGTCAGCAGTATATCGAGCTAATTTATTGCCAGTAGAGCTGTCGGCAGCAGATATCAAAATCCGCTCTTTAGTGCGGATTGCTCCCGAATGTTCTCCATTTTCTTTACCTGTGTAAATGATGCTGATCGAATCAAAATATTGAATTTGTTCTAGGAAATGATGTTCTAGTTTTTGGTTGTCTTCTAGGTTCAACTGCCCCAATTTTATGCCTTGAACGTTCAGGTGGTTGACAATGTGGGGAATTGACATATAATTTTCCATGCGGTCTTTGATGCGATCGCTAATTTCTCCCCGCAACTGAGCGGCAACCTCGTTAACTGCCCGCTGACCGTTTTGAAAAGATAGCCAACCTACAACTCCTACCGTGCCGACAATTTGCACTAAAAAAGGAACCACGAGCACCGTTTGTAATGGAGCTTTGCCGATAAATTTTGTAGCCAAACGATTGAGGGGTTTAGGAAACATATTCATCCTCAAATTAATTAAAAGTGGCAGTTTAAATTAGTAGATGTTAAAATGTTGGAGCGAGAGACGAGCGAGTAATATCAAATCCGGTTAATCACTCAGGGTCAAATTGTTTGATCTCGACCTTTAAGAGTTTTGAGGACTTTCGTCGTCACTAAGTAAGTGCAAATAAACATTACATGGTTCGGGCGGGTGAGAAGACTCATCTACTCGCTTCGATCGTGGATCTTAACTAAACCCTCTCTGATAAGATACTATGGTTATTTTGCTATGACCTACTTACAAACTTACAGTTGGCGATCGCACTCCGACCCAAGACAGCGGGTTATGGCTTCGCTCAACCACCCGGTTTTTTACTGCATCTGCTGGATCGAACGAAGTATTGCTGTGAAAAAACCAAGCTGAGGGTTACCCCTGGCATCGCGAACTAACTTAATCAGGGCTTACGCACTCAAGGGCGTTAAATCAAGGGTTTGAGAGTGCTTCCCTACGTTCGCCACGACACAAAATCTTAGTACGTGTGTAAGTTTTATTAATGAGAGTACGATCGCCCAAATGTTAGCACGATCGCACTATCCACTGCAGCACACAACCCAAAAATCTGTATTTACCTGCGATTCAACTCCATTCTTTCGCCGTAACGTAACAGCATATCCAAACTCTCCAAACGATTTTGCCAAGTTTGCACCTGATAGCTATTTTCAGCAGAATGCAAGCGCATCGAAGATTGAAATTGAGATTGAAAACCCCTTAACAATCTTTTAGTAGTTGCTAAACTTTCCGTAGAAGGATTTGCCGCCAATGTGCTCAAAGCTTGCGCCAATTCCTCCGATCGACTTTGCAAAACTTTTAGTTCAGATTCCGACACCCGCAACTGATTGTTAGCCAACAAAAAACTCCATTCCTGCTTGAGAGCAGTATACCGCGAAGCCGCCGCCGCAAACGGCTGTCGGTAAGGAATCGGTTCCGCAGCAGAAGTGGAACGCACCGGCGGGCCTTGAGTGCGGTTAAAAAACCCCTGCATCCCGCTGCTGATACTTTCCACGGCAAAAATAGCATAGCCCCCAGTCGGCAAATCGCGCAAAGCTTGAATTTGGTCGATCGCCACAACTTCCGGGAGAGTCAACAACTTAACCGACGGAGAAATCAAAGCCGAACCCAGAATTTGTTCCTTTACCAACGGTTCGGTGATGCGCTGAAGTCGGTTCGTATCCAAAGCATAAGTCATCGGCACAATCAAATCTACAATGCCCTGACGAGCCCAAACTTCCCAATTTTGCTGAATTTTGTAAATCCGCTGACTTTCCGGGTGCGGAAACACCGCCACCGAAAGAATTGTGCGCGGATAATTCTGCCGCAAAAGCTGAGAAACTTCAGCTACAAAACTATTAATTTGATTAGTTTTAAACTCAACCCACTGCCGCCACAAACTGCCGTCCCTGGGCGAAATATTCACCGGGTCTGCACCAGTCAACTGCCTAAATTGCTGCCTCGCCGCAATACCGTAACCGTAAGTAAAATTCGCATTGTCATCTTGAAAAGGATAGCGAATATAGTCTAATTGCACCCCATCTACTTTGTAGTTGTTGGCAATTTCGCTGACAATTTGCAGCAAATAATTACGCGCTTCCGGGTTCGCGGGATCGAGATAAAATTTACCATCATTAGGATTTTGCGTGCGTCCTTTATTGTCAATATTCGCCCACTGTGGATGAGCGGAAAGTACCGGCCCGGGATAAGAACTAGGCTGGCCAATTAAAGTATTGTGGCGCTTATTTCCAGTGGCAAAAACCCACACCCAAGCGTGCAGTTCCATGCCTCGCTCGTGAGCTAATTTAACCGCAGATGCCAGCGGGTCCCAGCCAACTGTTAGGGGATTTTGTTGCGGTGCAACTTGACTGGGATAAATCGTATATCCGGCATTCAAAGTTTCAAAGAAAACGGTATTGATACCGGCGGCGGCGAGCCGATCGAACACTGCCGCCAAACCCTGTTCCGATCGCGCTGCGACGATCGTACCGCGATCGAGCCAAACCGCCCGAATTTCCGCCCCAACGCGCTGTCCTTCCTTCGGGTAATTTTGCCACAGCAACTGCCGCGCTTCCACCCACTGCTTTCTAGCCTCCGCGTAGTTTTGCTGTTGCAGGAGTTGGTCGAAAGTTTGCAAAACCTGCCGCGCTTGGGCGATCGCCCCCGTCCTGCTCGCTTGCAGAATAGTCAAGCGGCTGGCTCCCGGGCCGCCGCCCCCCTGTTCAGCAGCCACCAGTTGAGGGGCGGTAGCAGCATTGAGATTGACGGCGGTATTGCCTGAATTAGATGCTGTCAGGGCGCTTTCAAAGCGGCCGAGGAGGTTGGTGAGTTCTTGGCGCATCAAGTACGCTTCAATGCTGACGATCGGCTTATTGGAATTTGCCTGCACGTCCAAACCCGGTGGCGCCGACTGATCCGAAGGATCTGTAAAAGTTGCAGGAACTGGATCGGGAACCGAGCCAGAGGGAGAAAGTCGGCTCAGCGGGTTACTACGCGGCGAACTAGGGCTGTTTCTAGTGACTCGGGAGGGGGGAGTTGGTAGTGGGGTCGCGGCAGCAGTGGGCGGCGCAGAGGGCTGCGAAGCGATCGTGCCTCCCCAGCGGGCGATCGAGGCTTGCAGCCAAGCCTTATCTACATTTCCCGAACCGTCGCTACCCCAGCGCCAGCCGAGATAGGTAGCGCGATCTGTGGCGATGGCTGCGGAGGAACCGGAACTATCTTTCCAAGTAGCAATAGTTTGACTGTTCGCATCAGCCGGAATCAAGACACCACCTTGGACAGAAGCATTTTGTTGTGCAGTCGGCACCCAATTGCTAGAAGTAGTGCAAGCAAGATCCCGACAGCGGCTGCGCGGTTGCGGAGTAGCCGGCTGGGTTAACGGAAAAGCCCAATAGGCCCCGAGGAGCGATCGCAAAGATTGGCGCACCAAAGCCGGGGAACTGCGGCCGACTGGGCCCGAAGCAATCAAGCGGCCGCCCTGTTTTGTCCAAGCTTCTAAAACTTTAATTTGCGCCGGACTCAAAGTTTCAATGTTGGGCAAAAACAGCACGTTAACGCCTGCTAAATCCGCCAAATTTTTGATTTCTTCCAAATTGATTGGTTTGTAAGCAATGCCGCTTTCCCAGAGGCGCGTGGTAATCTTCACCCAATCGGGAGAATTTTCGGAACTGCGAACAACGCCCAGAACTACTTCTGCGAAACTCGGAGAGGGAAATAAAATAAAGAGATTGAGTAATGTACTTGCTAGAGTGCCAATTAAGACTCTTTGCAAGAAAGTGAAAAAGCGAATTTTTTGAGCCTGAGAGCAGGCATCAGGCATTTGATGAGGCTTATTGATTTGTTGCATAAATATGAGAATTACCCACCACACCGCTAGAGAAAAATTCAATAACAATAAAGAGCGATCGATCCGCACCATACAATTTTCTATCCTGTTCTGCAACCTGAATCAGGAAAATGTGCGATCGAGCGATTTTAGATTTTGGATTTTAGATTTTGGATTTTAGATTTAAATCTGGGTCTATTCCTCATGACAGTTGACTGTTGACTGTTGAGTGTTGACTGTTTGGACATTTGAACAATACCGATGCAACCGGAAACGATTTTAGATTAAAATCTGCCTGCATTTGGGTTGAAAAACCAAAAATACAATTTAGATGCCGGACAGTCAACAGCCAACACTCAACACTCAACAGTCAACAATTTTCTAACTTGCAGCTTCATTCACGGGGAATCGATCGATTAACTGCATCGCCCGACAAGCATTCCTCCGCAAAGAATCCGAAACATGAGGAACATGAGGAATCTGAGACAAGAAATCCAAAGTCCGGCGCAAAATCCGCACCACATCCCCTTCATCCAAACTCGTATGGCTAATCAGTTCCAGCCATTCAACGCCCAGAGCCCACTGTTCGACCAAAGTCACTAAATCCCGTTCCAGCCAAATCGGGATTGCAGCTTCATGACGGTACTGCACTTGAAACAACCGGCGGCGCAAGCCTTTTTGCAGATTGTCCAAAGGTGCCAAAACTTCTGGCGACAGCGAGTAGTGAGTCCAACTGTCCGGTCTGGAAACTTCTGTAACTAAGGCCGCGCAAGCAGCAGCGAGGTGGTGGGGGTCGAGTTCGTCAAACTCGGCAGACATCAGGGACAAACCCAGCCACAGTTCGTTATCGCCGCGAATGGCGGCGCAAGCTTGGCCCAAGATTGTGGGCACCAACCTGTCGGAGGAGTCATCTCGGTTTCCAGTTGCCAAAACTACTCTTTCCAAGCAGCCGAAATTCAGCAAGATGTCGATTAAGTTGAGAAATTGCTCCCAGTAGCGAGCTCGCTGCTTTTCTAACTCTTGTTCGCTTTTGCGGATTTCTTTTTTCAATTCTTCCCGGCGGCGCTGGCGTTTGAGCAAAGTACCGGGATTTCCCCATTCTAGAACCGGGTGAATTTCTAGCTGAGCTTCTAGGGCTGCGATTTTCTGCTGTTGCTCGATCGCCTCTGGGCTCGGTTCCGGTGTCGGCAATTGTGGGATCGATGCAGTAATTGAAGCAGTTTCTTCATTTCCCAAGCGGCACTGGCCCAGTCTCAGGGGCATTTCCGGCGGCGGGTTCAAGGTATCTGCAACACTCAAGCGAGGTAATTCGGCGTGCAGGGTAGCGACATCGCTAATGGCGACGACATACCAGCGGTTATCTTTGCCCAAGCACACCAAATTTGGTGCTTGGCCGGAACCTGCGATTTTGGCAACCAATACGGCGGGTACAGGATTTGTGTGCGATCGTTTGGCTGTCGGAACGTGCTTGCCTTTGAGACTCAGAACCGTGCCGAGCACTGCAAAAGCGACAGCTACGGACATCTCCTTAAATCTGGCTTCTTCAGCTTGCTGCAATAGAATTTTGAGCAAACGTTTGTCTTCTTTGAGTCTTGCCTGCAATTTTTCGTAATGGGCGAGGTTTTTTTCCAGGGTGGAGACATTTCCTCCGGCCGCCAGGGACTGTTCAAGCACCGCCAATTCTGTTTGCAATCGGTCTAATTCTTCTTGCTGCGGCTGCAAGTACAAGGTAGACAGGTATTGACCAAAACTCCGCTCTACCAACTCTTGAGCTTCGTCGAGAGTGTGTGTTTGCAGCAAATTCAGCACCATGCCGTAGCTGGGCGTAAACTGACTGGCGAGGGGGTCGGCTTTGGCTGTTGCCAAATACGAGGCTTCTTTTGCGCCTTCAAAGCGCGTCTGAACTGCGACCACGTGCCCCAGCTTGTCCATGCCCCGCCGACCCGCCCGACCGGCCATTTGCAGGAATTCTGAAGCGTTTAGCAGTCGGTGTCCCTTGTCGGTGCGCTTGGACAGGGTGGAAATGACTGTGGTGCGGGCGGGCATATTAATCCCGGCTGCTAGGGTTTCGGTGGCAAATACGACTTTAATCAAACCTCTGCCAAAGAGTTCTTCTACTAAACCTTTCCAAGCGGGCAAAATGCCTGCGTGGTGGGCGGCGATGCCTTTTAAAAGAGCTTCTTTTTGACCGAAGCGTTCTGCTTCTGGGTTTCGCTGTAAAAAATCGTCAATGATGCGTTTGAGTTCGGCTGTTTCGGCTTCGTTAACCAGGGAGAAATTGCCGACTTCTGCGACTGCTTGGTCGCACCCGCGACGGCTGAAGATGAAGTAAATTGCTGGTAGCATATCTCGATCGTCCAACCGCGCCAAAACATCGGTCAAACTCGGAGTGGGAATGCTGCCTCTTTCTACTTTTTGCCCCTTCTTTTTGGGGACTAACCGGCCATTAACTCTTTTGCCGGTCTCGTCTAGCAGGGGAAATATCCCTTTTTGGTTGGCGAAGTGAAATTGCAGCGGCACTGGCCGAAAGTCTGAGTAGACGAGCTCTGTGGGCCCGTGGACTTTGTTAATCCAGTCTGTGAGTTGCTCGCTATTGGCAACGGTTGCTGAGAGGGCGAGAAGTTGAATTTCGCTCGAACAGTAGATGATGGATTCTTCCCAGACGGTACCGCGCTGGCGATCGTTCATGTAGTGACACTCGTCGAGCACCACGGTTTCGACTCCGGTGAGGGAAGTACCGACTGCTCCGATCGGCGTACCGTAGAGCATATTCCGAAATATTTCGGTAGTCATCACCAAAATCGGCGCATCTCGATTGACGGAGATGTCGCCCGTCAGCAAACCTACGTTGTCGTCTCCAAATTGACTGCGGAAGTCGCGCAGCTTTTGGTTAGAGAGTGCTTTGAGGGGAGTGGTATAGAAGACGCGCCGCCCCCTGGAGAGTGCTTGATGGATGGCGTATTCCCCGATTAACGTTTTCCCAGAGCCTGTGGGAGCACACACGACAACCGATTTACCTGCATCGAGGGCGGCGATCGCCTCTCTCTGAAAGTTATCTAGCTCGAAGGGAAATATGGTCTTCAGATCCAGCTCTGGGCGGTTCTGGGCAGTGTCTGACACAAGGATTATTATAAGGTTGCAGGATAAGTATGCTTAAATCTTGCTGAAAGCAAGTCAGCAGAGGACTGTATTGATTTTAGACCTTCGTCAGCAAATCGGCTATTAAGGAATAAGTCAGTTGGCAGTTGGCAGTTGGCAGTTGGCACAATAAAGAAAAAAATTTTTGCCTTCTTCCCTCTTCCCTCTTCCCTCTTCTCTCTTCCTTCTTCCTTCTTCCCTCTTCCCTTTTCCTTCTCTATGATTCCTGTTATTTCGACTATTCCTGTGGTGCAGCTTGCTTCGGGCGATCGGCTTTCACTGCAAGTCTATCAGTTCCAAGGTGCGATTCCCGGCAAAAAAGCTTATCTCCAATCTAACCTCCACGGCGCTGAGATTAGCGGTAATGCTGTGATTTACCAATTAATTGAGTTTTTAATGTCTTTGGACAGCAGCCAGTTAAGCGGGGAAATTTGGCTAGTTCCTGTTTGCAATCCTGTCGGTGTCAGCCAGCGATCGCACCATTTTTCTCCTGGTCGCTACAATCTTTATGATGGGGTAAATTGGAACCGAATTTTCTGGGATTTTGAAAAACAAGGGGAAGATATTCTGGGTTTTGCTAAGTCTCACATCCATCTCGATGCGGATACTGTCAAAGTTAATTACAGAAAAGCTATTGCTTTGAGTTTTGCGAAAGAGTTGGAAAAAATTAACGCTCCTAGTTGCCGCCCCTACAGCGAAGTTTACCGATATCAGCTACAATCTTTGTGTTTGGATGCTGACTATGTGCTGGACTTGCACAGTTCTACGAATCAAAGTTTAGATTACCTTTACTGTTTTAATTCCCGCGAGGAGAGTGCGAAAGCTTTTTTGCTCGATCGCGCAATCTTGATGAACGAGTACGACGGCGATGCTTTTGACGAGGCATTTCTCAAGCCTTGGCTGGCTTTGGAGAAGATTTTGGCAGAGTTGGGAAGTGCGATCGAATTTGACGTGGAAGCTTGGACTTTAGAATTAGGTTCGGGGATGGAAATTCATCCCGAGTCGGTGGCGAATGGCTTGCGGGGCATCAAAAATTACTTAGCAAGTAAAGGTTTATTGAAAATAGATGGATTTCCCCTGCCGGAAACAGCGGCGCATCAAGTTATTTTCACTCCCAAGAATTCAGCGATCAAATACTACGCGCCGGCTGGCGGGATGATTCAAAATCGAGTGGAGTTGGGGAGTTATGTCAAAAAGGGCGATCGGCTTTATCAAATTCTCAGCTTTAATAAGAATGGGGAATTTCCGAGTTTGGTTGATGTTGGTGCTGAGTCGGATGTTTTCATTTTTGATGTTTCGACAAATCAGTCAGTAAATCAAGGAGAGTATGTGTTGTCTGTGATGGCAGATTGAGAATACCAAGAAACCCGGTTTCTTCAATAAACCGGGTTTCTGAAAACCTATGGGTAGTCGAACCATAAATTACGATATACTATTGAATAGGGCTTGTTTAAATTCCGCTGCACTTTTATAATAACTGGAGTTTAGACTAAAAAAGAGAGAACGGTGGCAAAATAAAAACTTGAGCCACCGTTAAGGAGAGAATGAGGGTGAAAAATAAAACCCATCCACTCCCTAAATGAACAGTGAACGATTAAAGGACTTTCGTCAAGCAGCATACGAATTATTGGTGCGAGCGAAGGATGCAACATTCGAGCTGATAGATGCAGTGATGACCACCAGGAATGCGTCATGTTTAGCGGAATTTTCGCTCAGTCCGTTATTCAGTCGTCAATGGTCAAGCATATACCAGGGTAAACGCATCTTGTCAATAACGAGGGGTTTTAGAGCAATAACTCGGCTTTATTGTTGTTTATTGAGAACAGTTTTTCCACCTGTAGCGCTTTTGTCTCTACTCAAACGCTATATATGGGAATTTAGAAATTAGATGCGTTTACCCTGAAGCATATACGAAGCCTTACAAGACAGTAGGCCAGACCGGAGAAAACTAATGGAGTTGTATATTAAGCAATTAGAGCAGGAAGCACCTGCAATGGAACATATGTTAGTAGCAATCGACCATACCGCATGGGGGAGACCAGATGCTAAAACATTAAAAGACAGAACCCATGAATATCAGGGGGGCGTAATTATTGGACAAGGATACAGCACAATTGCGTGGATACCCGAAGCAGAAGGAAGTTGGGCACTACCGTTGCTGCACGAACGGATTAGCAGTGCACAATCCCCAATACAAAAAGCGGCAACACAACTGAAGCTGGTCTGCCAACAGAGCGTCAATCCAGTATTAGCAGTTTTAGACAGAGAATATGGCAATGCAAGTTGGGTACTAGCGATAGCAGATATTGAAGCTGATTGTTTAATGAGAGTCCGAAGCAATGCCTGCTTGTGGTCAGCACCACCAGCCTATAGTGGTCGCGGCAGACCACGGAAACACGGGTCCAAAATCAAGCTCAACGACCCAACCACATGGCTCGAAGCGGATACTGTGATTGAAATTGACGAACATCCACAGTTGGGACAAGTCCGAGTTAGGCAATGGCTTGACTTACATTTTTATCGTGCTGCAGGACAGAGAGTCAATTTAATCCTTGTGGAAAGAATGAATCTCATGTCAAGCGGTCAGCCGTTTCCACCCTTGTGGTTGGCTTGGGTCGGAGAGCGCACTCTACCCTTAGAAACTGTTTGGTTTAAGTATTTACGACGTTTTGGAGTGGATCATTGGTATAGATTTGCTAAGCAACGATTACATTGGACATTACCTAACTTAAGAACTCCCGAACAATCAGAGCGGTGGAGCGATTTAATCCCGTTGATGAGTTGGCAACTCTGGCTGGCTAAGGACTTAGTGGTCGAGAATCGACTGCCTTGGCAATCTGCTAGTATCAATTTAACTCCTGGACGTGTTGCCCAATCAATGTTGTCGATTTTAGTTGACATTGGTACTCCGGCTCAACTGCCTAAACATAGGGGAAAATCCCCTGGTTGGGAAAAAGGAAAGGCACGTACTAAAGCACCGTACTATCCCACTGTTAAAAAACGGGTTTCTCGACGCAAAAAATCTTCAAAATTAGCTGTTTAATCTTCTACCTCTTGAGTTGTTGAGTAACAGCTTGCCTTCTAGTAAAAGGCAGCTACTTTTAGCTGCGGCCATTGTTTAGTCTAAACTCCAGATAATAAATATCAGGATTGTCAATTAAAGCGCGATCGATAACGGTGGCTAGCGCTTGAGGAATTGCAGAAGTGCGATCGCGCACAGGAACCGCATCATTTTGTAAAACCGCCAAAAACGGGTCTTGACCCTGCAAATTTCGCGGGGAATATCCCGTTATCATCACATACAAACAAGCCGCTCGATTTGCGATTTTGGATTATAAAAACTTCTACTCCCCCCCTTAGCAAGGGGGGGGACAAGAGTTTGTAAGGTGCGTCAGTGCGGAGATTCTAGATTGTTGAGAAGATAACGCACACTGACTCACCCTACAATTTAAGGTGACGGTTTATGGTTGAATGAAAATACCGATCGCATTATGAACTCTCGCAGCAGTTGACGGAGGTCGATCGAGCAAACTACCTCCCAAATACAAACTCGTCGAACTTCCCCCATCCAGATTTAAAGCCTCCACAGCACCCATTTGCTGCAATATCTGCGCCAGTTCTGCGAAATTGGGCCCCGCCCCGCCCGCGCGATTGTGCACCGCTACAATCAGCAAATTCCCCGCAGCATTTCGCCCGATCGCACTTCTAATTGCTGTCTGTCGAACATACGCATCGCTAAACCCTTCCGCCTTAGCATCCAGCACAACTTGACTGTTTTGTACCAACACCGGCCCGCCGCCGAGAATGTAAGGAAAACGGTTAAAATCCGCAGGAAAAGTGTTAGTTTCTAAACGCAATAAAGTGCCGATGGAGAGTTCAGATGCAGGGAATAAATCCGAACGCAAAGCCAAAATATAACCGTTAGCTGGAATGGGAAAAGTTGTTGTTCCCGCCGCACCTCCGGGCGAGTGGCTGACAACTCGCTCGCCCGCAACTGTCACAACTATTTCATTGCCAGACAACGGAGTATAAGTTGTTCCCCACTCAGAATTGTAGCGACCGATTCCCGGTTGTACATAGGCACTATTGAGATGAGAAACGGGCAAAGGTTGATTTGCCGGAGTGATCACAGTTTCTTGCAAAGTTAAACGATCGATCGCAAATTCTCCCCGATCGTTCCAGCCGATCGCCCCCCGGTTCAATATCGGCCCGGAAAGCCATTTATTGTCACGCCGAATTGCCCCTAAAGCTAAGCGATTAATTCGATTGAAAAAACCTGCATTAATCGCAGCAGCCGCACCCGACACTTCTGCTGTTTGCAATAAAGGTGCAGTGCCTTGAGCGGTCGGCGGATTGCTGAGAATTGGTCGAATTTTTACACCGGATTGACGCGGATTAACTTCTAACCAAACTACTGGAAAACGAGCAGTTCCTAAATTTTGATACTGCTGCCGCCACTGCACACCGGGCGCCCAAACAATGTTTTTTTCTACTAACGAATCTGGCCGAATGTCGATAACTAATCGATTGGGATTTCCCATGCTGAAAACTTGCGGCCGCCAACCTAAAGGAATCTTCACTTTGACTTTAGTTTGAGCGCCGTCAGGTTCGACTTTTAGTGATAGCAATTGTTTGCTGGTTTGAAAAGTGTCCTGAAGTAAGGCGGGAGCGACTTTGGCATCGATCGCGATCGACCATTCTTGACCGGCGATCGGCGCTGCGGGCGTTATTTGCACCGGGAGGGCGGGTTTAGTCGGGTCGTCTGGTGTTTCGAGGTTTGGCGCTGCGCGGAGGTTTTGCAGTGGGATAGCGGGCTTTGTGGGGTCGTCCGGGGGGTTGGGTGTGGGTGTCGGCGACGGGATCGGCGTATTGACAAAGTTAACTTGCCAAGGGGCGGGCCGATCGAGATCTACAACAATGCGATCGCCCCATTCTCTTTCTGCTTGCCCAATTCCGGTAACACTTGCAGTTTGAGAAGTAATTTTTAGAATATTCCCATCAGCAGATATCTCCCAGCCCGCAAGTCTAGCAAAATCTGTAACATCTAAGTAACGATACGAGCCTGTTGCTCGCGCTGCTAAGCTTTGAGCGTCGGTTAAAGATACCGAAAACCACTGCACCGGTTGTTTGGCACTGTCGGCGCTGCTGAGCAAATCCACTCCCGCACTTTGCATCAATCCAACGTCAGCAATCCAAGTTCGGAAATTCGCAGAAGTGCTGTTTGCCGGCTGCTGAGTCCAAGCTAGCGGCAGAATACGGCCGTTTAGAGACACTTGGTTGCCTTGTCTAACTCTCGAAGATGGCGATACAGATTGAGCCACAAGCCTAGAGTCCGACAGGGGTTTCAACCCCTGTCTCATAGCGGAAGTCCTCTCAAGAGGACTATAGGTCAATATTTCAGTCGGTTTTAACTGAGATGTTGCACCATTCTCAAGAACAGGCAAGATGCCTGTTCCACAATAAAATTCATCTCTTGTGGAACAGGCATCTTGCCTGTTCCTAAACAAGTAATTGACAATGGTGCAACATCTCTGTTTTAACCGACTTTCGCTATCAGCCAGGGAATTCATTCCCTGGCGGGATATCGAAGCATGAATCAGCCCAGCCCTCTCCCCCTGTTGCGATCTTCCGGGTTGATTCCAGAGCAAAGACGGGGCGATCGCCAGTACGGGTAAAATCGAAACTGACAATATTGGACGCCAAGAGGACAAATTACGTTTCACAGCTTACAACTCACAATTTCACTTCTAAACGCATGGGTGTCTAGAAACCCGGAATATCCGTATGTTTCTTCCTACTAAACCCGATATTTTTGACGATGACTACGATCGGCCTGAAGCTGTCGATCGAGTCTAAGTTAGCCGATGGCGCTAATTGCGCTAAAGACCTACTGCGAACTGCTCACCCCGGAATACAAATAACAAACTCCGAACCCTGCCCTAGGGAGGAATTCACTGTTAACGTACCTCCATGTTTTTCCACAACAATCTGGTGGGCGATCGACAATCCTAATCCGGTTCCTTGGCCGACAGACTTGGTTGTGAATAAGTGGTTAAAGATGTTTTCCCTGACTTCCTTAGACATCCCCACTCCATTATCCTTAATGCGAATCAAAACGTGATTTTGGTCTTCGCTCAGAACAGTTTGAACCGTTATTTGATTAGCTAGGGCTTTAATTTCACTAAAACGGAGCCCCTTATTTGACTCCTCCAGAGCGTCAATGGCATTTGCCAGTACGTTCATAAATACTTGGTTTAACTGTCCGGGAAAGCATTTCACGAGGGGCAAGTTACCATACTCTTTCACAACTTCAATGGCAGGGCGAAACTCGCTCGCTTTTAAACGGTGCTTGAGAATCAGGAGAGTGCTTTCGAGTCCGTCATGAATATTGAAAGCAACTGGTCGATCGCTATCTGCCCTCGAAAACGTTCTCAAACTTGTACTGATATTGCGAATGCGCTCGACTCCCTCCTGCATCGAGCCAATCAATTTGGGCAAATCTTCTCGCAAATACTCCAAGTCTATTGCCTCGATTTTTTCTTCAACTTTAGCTCCTGGCTTGGGAAAACTATCTTGATATACATCGATTAGCTCGAACAAATCTTGTAGGTATTCTTGAGCCGGTTGCAAGTTGCCGGCGATAAAGCCTACGGGATTGTTAATTTCGTGGGCTACTCCTGCGACTAAATTTCCGAGAGCAGACATCTTCTCATTCTGTACCAGTTGCAGTTGCATCTGTTTGAGATCCTTGAGATAAAGCTCTAGTTTTTGGGCATACTCCTGGGATTGCTGATACAGTCGGGCGTTCTGTAAGGAAATTGCAGCTTGGGAGCACAGGATGTTGAGGATGGCGACGCGATCGCTCGTGAATACCCCTGTTGCTAAATTATTTTCCAAATACAAAATCCCGAGCATTTTCCCTCGCTCGCTGATCGGAGTGCAAAGCAGGCTCTGAGGTTGCTGTTGGATAATGTAGGGGTCTGATGCAAATCTTGGTTGACTGCTAGCATCATCAAAAATCAGGGTTTCTTTTGTACGTTTGACGTAGTTGATTATGGTTAGAGGAACTACATCGCTCTCCTCAACAGGAATTGATTGCAGAAGGCAGTCTTGACGGTTTGTGCAGTGAACGTTTATCCTCCAGTTTCCCTCTTCATTCAAAATTAATGCTCCGGTTTGTGCTCCGGCATTCTTCACCGCCACTTGCATGAGGGTAGTGAGCAATTGATCGAGTTTAATTTCGCTAGATAGAGTTTGAGAAGCTTTGATAACTGTCGGCAAATCTACTAACCCGCAACTGGTGGTGCTACCGATAATTGTTCTAGTCGTGTTAGATAGGGATGATTCACTATGGGTGGATGTGTGAATTGTTTCGCTCGGATTCTGGCGAGTTCGCTCCTGTTGCAGGATCACAGCAAGCAATTGGGGATAACGCTGTTCTAGATAATCAATCTTTGCTTTTGCTCCCCAACGAGCGTAAGCATAGTAAGCATCAATTAAATAGGGTTTGGCAATTTTTTCTTTGCCCCATTCCAAATAGAATTTGGCGGCGAGTTCGTGAGCAAGAGCTTCTTCGTTGATGTACTCGTTTTCTTTAGCAACATTGATCGCTTTGTCGTACATCTCGATCGCTTCTATTTTTTGGTCTAAAACCCGATGCCGTTCAGCCTCCACTAGATAGAATTTATGCAGATGATTCATGGGGGCATGATGCGCCCATTTCTGCATTTTTTCTTGATTAGCTTGTACTCTGTCAAGAATGCCCTGTTGCTCTGACTGTGGAGTGTCAGAATACACCGCCAACCACACCAAAGAATCGTAGAAATAGAAGATAGCAACAACGGGCATTCCTACCACTGCATCTAAATACTTCTGTGCTATAGCGATATTCTCAATCGCTTCTGAGTAATTTTCAAACCAATAACAAAGTAAAAGTTTGTTTAAATATATGTATGCAACCCCCACTTTATCGTTCGCTTGCTGGTAAAATGGCAACTTCATCTGCTCATCGCAGGCTTCACCCTTTAGAAGGCAGTAATTCTCACTTTTTCCCAGCAAATTCAAGATAGCCTGCCAATATATTTCTATATAATTAAGCGCTGTTTCTTGCTTAATTTTATGAAGAGCATCTCTGTTTCTTGCTATCTCTCTTTCCAGGACAGTCAGTTCTTTGCCACTATAGTAAGCTGAACAGGAGGACTGTAATAAATTATAGCCGGCATATTCTAAATCTCCTGCCTCCATTCCGCTAGAGTAAGCTGACACCAAAGGCTCTAAGGTTTCTCTGAGATGCTCTTTGCAATGTCGGATAAATAAATTTACTATGAAGGCTGTCTTGGCTTTGATTTCTTGAGAATTTAACTTTGACACTAGACTTAAAGCCAATTGACCAAACTGATAACCTGACTCAATATCTCCCACAACTCCACAAAGAAGAAAACCATAATTGGCGTAAGCAAAGGGAGAAACAGAAGCATTCCCATATTGGACGGATAATTGTACTTGTTTGCACACCGTCAAAGGCAACAGTGCAGGAGCAGCAATGTATGCAGGAGCAAAGATACTTGATAAAAGTCTCATAGCTGCTAGTTTATAGGAATCGCTCATTTGAGGCAGGTCAACTAAATCTTCAATTCGCAAGCCATTCAAAATTACCGAAGTTTCCCCTAGTGCCTGCCCGATATCTGACGAGTTTGGCTCCGAGGGAAACTCTACCCCCAACTGCTTTAAAAATTGTAGTCCCGTATTCAGTGCTTCCTGTAGATTATTTTGCGCCATATAAGCTTGCATCTGTACTTCATATACCTTCACTTTGTCCAGTAGCGTTTTGGCGCAGTTTTCCACGACAGATGCTAATTTTTCCATCAGGTCAAAGTCACCGCTTAGATATGCCGCCTCTGCTGCTTCGGTATGGAGCGCTAATGTTAGTTCGTATTGAGGGAGCCCACTATTTACTGCCAGTAATTCTATGCCCATATTGAAATATTCAACCGCAGCAGAATAGGCAGTAGCAGCTTTGGCTTTCTTTCCAGCAACTAGATTCAATCGTGCTAATTGTCCCCGTTCTACTTCCTGGGTAATTAGCCCTACTCCCACATTTAAGTGGTTTACAATATCAAAAATTCTTTCTTCTCGATCTGCTTCTGGCGTATTCTCTAACAGCAGTTGACCGATTTTTAAGTGAGTCGATCGCTTTTGCTCCTCGGGAATCAGGGAATAGGCTGCTTGTTGAACCCGATCGTGTAAAAACTTATATTTGGGTAATTGGTCATGGGTAATTGGTAATTGGTCAGATACCTTCCCATTACCGATTACCGACTTGCTATTCCCCTCTGCTTGATAAAACTTATAAACTTCGCTAATGGGTAAAATTAGCCCTTCTTGTAGTGCCTTCCATAACGCGGATGCGGTTTCTACGGCAACTTTTTCATTAATAATTGCCAGGGTCGCCAAATCGAACTGATTGCCAATACAGGCTGCCAGCTTCAAAACTTCTTGCGTTTGAGTTGGCAACTTTTGCAACTGAATCGCCACCAATTTAACCACATCATCGGTGATCGCTAGCGATCGCACTCGTGCAATATCGCACTGCCAATAGCGGGTATCTAAGTTAAATGTGATCGATCCATCTTCGTGTAAAGACTTGAGGAATTGAGTTACAAAAAATGGATTACCTTGAGTTTTTTGATAAACCAATTCTGTCAAGGGTTCCGCTAACGCTTTAGAACAAGCTAGAGTGTCGGCAACTAAACAATTTACGCCCGAGCGTTCGAGCGGCGCTAAGGTAATAGTGTTCACCTTTGCTTGAGTTTTTTGAATCTCTGCTAACGTTAGCATGAATGGATGTGCTGGAAAAACTTCGTTATCCCGATAAGATCCTATTAATAATAGATAGGCGTTATCAGTAGCACTTATCAGCAGTTGAATTAATTTTAACGATGCTGAGTCTGCCCATTGCAAATCGTCTAAGAAAATCACTAAAGGATGTTCTTTTCTTGCGAAAATTTGAATAAATTTATCAAACAATAAATTAAATCGATTTTGAGCGGCACTGCCAGAAAGTTCTGGGACTGGCGGTTGCTGTCCGATAATACGTTCTAGTTCGGGAATGACTTCAATTATCGCCCCAGCGCTATCGCCCAAAGCTGCCAAAATTTCCAACTTGCATTGTTCAACTTTAGCATCTGTTTCCGATAGCAATTGTCCCATAAAGTCGCGAAAAGCTTGGACAAATGCTGAAAAGGGAAGATTACGTTGGAATTGGTCAAATTTGCCTTTAATAAAGTATCCGCGCTGTCTCACAATTGGTTTGTGAACTTCGTTGACAACAGCGGTTTTGCCAATGCCGGAGAAACCGGCAACGAGCATCATTTCGGCGCTGCCTCCACTCACGCGCTCAAACGCCGCTAGCAGGGAGAATACTTCGCTTTCTCTACCGTATAATTTTTCGGGTATGATGAAGCGATCGCACAAATCTCGCTGCCCTAAATCAAAGTTAGCGAGCGTCCCTGTCTCTTGCCACTGGGATAAGCAAGTTTCTAAGTCGTACTTGAGTCCTAGGGCGCTTTGATAGCGAGCTTCCGCATTCTTCGCCATCAGTTTGCTTACCATCTCAGACAGCACCAATGGAACGCTTTTGTTGACACTAGAGACTGGGAGTGGCTGTTTGGCGAGGTGGCAGTGTACCAAATCTATTGGGTCATCCGTTTGGAAGGGTAACTTTCCTGTTAGTAATTCGTAGAATGTTACTCCTAGCGAGTAGAAATCTGTGCGGTAATCAATGCCTCGGTTCATTCGCCCAGTTTGTTCGGGAGATATGTAAGGTAAGGTGCCTTCAAGGACATTGGGATTTTGAATTTCTTGGGTTTCGCGAGGCAGCAGGGAAGCGATGCTGAAGTCAATCAGCTTCACTTCTTTGCTGGTGGGGTTAATTAGAATGTTGGCCGGTTTGAGGTCTTTATGGATGACGTGGTGGCGATAAAGTCCGTCAAGGGCGTTGGCAATTTGAATTGCAATGGGAAGAAACTCGTTAACGGGCAAGCCTTCTAGGGGCTCCTTACTCTCGAGTGCTAGACGAGCGAGGTAGCTACTCAAGGAGATTCCGCCAAAGTCTTCCATTACCAGAGCATAGTGGTTATGGTAGTTTTCCAGGCTGTATGCCTTGACACTGCCGGGGATATCTAAGTTTTTAGCAATGACGTACTGGTTGCGGAAGTGAACTAGCTCGTTGAAGCGGGGAAAGTCATTTCGCAGCAGTTTGATCACGACGGGCTCCCCATTTGAAGTGCGAAGACCGCGATAAACTAGAGTGCGATTACCTACATATATTTGCTCGTTAATGTGATATCCTAGAAAAAGATTTGTTATGCTAGCCATATCTACGTATTCCTACTGCTTCTTTCAAGCCTGAAGATTCTTAGAGTTCATATCTACTATTTTCGCTCTATCTGCGGTGCTATTCATTAATTACATTTTTCTTAATATATTTTGAACAACCAATTATGAAAGAGCGATTTTAAGAGCAAGACTTAATATTTTATGTAAGAGATGTTGAGACGGGAGTTGAGACTAAGTAGAAAATGACTCCGCGATCGCTGATGGAACGACCGCAGTTCATTGAAGAGGAACTTAAGAAGCTCATTAATAGGGGTGGCATCATTATGGATAGAAAGGAAATGTCCCAAATGCCAATCCCCTCGAATCCGTAAGAACTGCCACCGTTGAGCTAAACAAAATTACTACTGCCAAGTTTGTAAGCGTCAGTCGATTTGAGATTTGAGATTTACCGCACAAATGAATCTGGGAGATTCAACAAGAGTCTAAAATTTTTGCCTCTCCACTACTCCTGTCAGCAAGTAAGTATCTGTTTTTGGGCGCGGTAAAAAAGGCTGCGCTGGCTCTACCAGATGCTCCCAAGGTGTCAGAAATCCTTGAAATAGGCTTCGTTGATGAGTTACAAACGTTGGTGGCTCAAAAAATACAAATTAGGGTTATGCACAACTGTCAACATTTTTCGGCCAGGCATCTTAGCGTGAGTTCTGGACGATCGCTTACAAGACTTGCGCGCAAACTCTGACTGTAATCGGTGAAATTTTATCAATTTCTTGATACAATTGATGTTCGCGGTTCGAGAGTTGACTGCACAATAAGACAGGTTTCACCAGTTGTGAACCGCGCGGCTACATTGCACCTACCGACTGAGCGGGCAGGTGGCTTTTGTCTCTGCGGGCGCTGACGAAAGCAACTCAACAGCGCAGCAAGCAAAATAACGCTAAAGTTACTATCTACCTGTGTTCGCTGCAAGGCTACCCTTGCGGACTCAGGAAAAAAACACACAAAAAACTCGTGAAGCGCAGCTATCCCGTAGGGAATCGCCTGCAATGTATCTAGTTGCAGGGCGGCAATTTCCCAAAGAATCACTGCCTTTTAACAGCAGGGTATTCTAGGAGACATCTCCGAGACGATGCGAGCGAGATAATTTAAAATCTGCAAACAGGGTTTCAGTGCTAAGTAGAGGCAGTAGCGAGGTAAATTTTTATCAATCAGCTTCCAATATGCTGTTTTAAAGTTTACTAGGCTCCCACCGCTCGGCAGCCTTCTCTCTCCGAGCTCTAAAAACGCATCCACCACACAATCACGGAAATAACATTCAATCAACATGGGTAACACGATCGATCCAAACAGAAACAGAAACGTGCATCAGACTGAGCGAGGAACTCCATTCGCCGGCCAAAGCTGGTTAGTGGAAGAAAGAGATGCCTGCGGTGTGGGGTTTATTGCCAACCAAAGCGGCGAAGCTACGCACTCGATTATTGAGAAAGCGCTGCCAGCTTTAACTTGTCTGGAACATCGTGGCGGTTGCAGCGCCGACTCTGATTCCGGCGACGGTGCGGGTTTGATGACCGCGATTCCTTGGGAATTGCTGGATACTTGGTTTGCCGAACAGGGAATTGTGCCTCCCGCGCGGGAAAATTGCGGCGTGGGAATGCTGTTTCTGTCTCAAGATAAATTTCAAGCGACTATAGCGCGGCAGGTGGTTGAGCAAGTTCTGACCGATCGCGGGCTGACACTTGTGGGATGGCGCAAAGTTCCCATTGTACCGTCGGTTTTGGGCGAGCAAGCGCTAGAAAATCAACCTCAAATCGAACAAGTAATTGTCAGTTCACCGCAATTAGCCGGAGACGAACTCGACAGACATCTATTTCTGGCGCGCCGCACGATCGGACACGCGCTGTCAAATCGCCCCAACTTCACCCGCGAAGACTTTTATACTTGCTCTTTCTCCTGCCGCACGATCGTCTATAAAGGCATGGTGCGATCGGCCGTACTGGCAGAATTTTACCCAGACCTGAAAAATCCCGCTTATAAAAGCTCTTTTGCCGTCTATCACCGGCGCTTCAGCACCAACACCCTGCCCCGCTGGCGCTTAGCCCAGCCGATGCGCTTGCTGGGACACAACGGAGAAATTAACACGCTGTTGGGCAATATTACCTGGATGAAGGCGCGGCAAGCGAATTTAGCTCACCCGAATTGGAGTCAAGCTGATATCGACACGTTTAACCCAATTGTCAATCCTGACAGCAGCGATTCGGCAAACTTGGACAACGTGATGGAGTTGTTGGTACACTCCGGCCGCACCCCCCTGGAATCCCTGACAATTCTGGTGCCCGAAGCTTACAAAAATCAGCCGGATTTGGCTGACTATCCAGAAATTGTCGATTTTTACGAATATTACAGCGGCATTCAAGAACCTTGGGACGGCCCCGCACTGCTGGTGTTTAGCGACGGCAAACAAGTAGGTGCTACGCTCGATCGCAACGGTTTGCGGCCGGCCCGCTACTGCATTACTAAAGACGGTTTGGTAATTGTGGCTTCCGAAGCAGGAGTTGTCGATATTCCCGAAGCAGATATTGTCGAAAAAGGCCGTTTGGGCCCCGGACAAATGATTGCAGTTGACCTGCAAACTCAAGAAATTCTCAAAAATTGGCAACTCAAACAGCGAATTGCTAAGCGGCATCCCTACGGCGAATGGCTGAAACAAAACCGCGAAACCTTGGAACCGCAGCCTTTTGCCGAAACAGCAACCCTCGACTCGCAAACGCTGTTAGCAACCCAAACTGCTTTCGGTTATACAGCCGAAGATTTGGACATGGTAATCGTTGAGATGGCCAGTTCTGGGAAAGAACCGACTTTCTGCATGGGCGATGACGTTCCCTTGGCTGTGTTGTCAGAAAAGCCTCAGTTGCTGTACAACTATTTCAAACAGCGGTTCGCTCAAGTGACAAATCCGCCGATCGACCCCCTGCGCGAGGGGATGGTGATGTCGCTGACGATGAATGTTGGCCTGCGGGGCAATTTACTGCAAGCAGTACCAGAAAATGCCAAGCGCATGAAAATTGATTCCCCCGTACTCAACGACGCTGAACTGTCTTTCTTGAAAGAGCAAAAGTCTTTCCCCGCAACCGAATTGTCCACGCTTTACAAAATTGCGGCCGGGCCTGGAGGTTTGAAAACCGCAGTCGAGCAACTTTGTCAAAAGGCGGCTCAAGCGGTGCGCGAGGGTTCGAGGATTCTGGTTTTGAGCGATCGAGTCTCGAAGGCCGAAGGCGAATCTTCTGTGGGATTAAGTGCAGAATGCACTTATATTCCGCCTTTCCTGGCAGTTGGTGCGGTTCACCACCACTTAATTAGCGTCGGCCTGCGGATGCAAACTTCCCTAGTTGTGGATACCGCCCAATGTTGGAGCACTCACCACTTCGCTTGTTTGCTGGGTTACGGGGCGGTGGCTGTTTGCCCTTACTTGGCATTGGAAAGCGTGCGCGCTTGGTGGTCTGACCCCAAGACTCAAAATTTGATGCAGCACGGCAAAGTTCCCAATATTACCGTGACACAGGCTCAAGCTAGATACCGCACAGCGGTGGAAAACGGCTTGCTGAAGATTCTCTCGAAAATGGGGATTTCGCTGTTGTCTAGCTATCAGGGGGCGCAAATCTTTGAGGCGATCGGCATTGGCGGTGATTTGCTCGATTTGGGCTTCAAAGGCACGGTTTCTCGGATCGGCGGTTTGAGTGTCGCTGAACTGGCTAACGAGGTAATGTCTTTCCACAGTCAGGCTTTCCCAGAATTGATTCTGAAAAAGCTGGAAAACTTCGGCTTCGTGCAGTACCGCCGGGGTGGTGAATATCACATGAACAGCCCGGAAATGGCGAAGGCTTTGCACAAGGCTGTGACTACTTTTAAGGCTCACACTAACGGTAACGGCAATGGGGCCGAACCAAAAATGACACCAATTGGTGACAAAAATGGTGAAAGTGCCTACGACCATTACGAGGTTTACAAGCAACAGCTAGAAAATCGCCCGGTAACGGCTTTGCGGGATTTGCTGGATTTTGCGAGCGATCGTCCTCCCATTGCAATCGAAGACGTAGAATCTGTAGCAGATATTGTCAAGCGGTTCGCCACGGGCGGAATGTCTCTCGGCGCTTTGTCCCCGGAAGCCCACGAAACGCTAGCGATTGCGATGAACCGCATCGGTGGCAAATCCAACTCCGGCGAAGGCGGCGAAGACCCGGTGCGCTACAAAGTGCTAAACGATGTGAGCGCGGCGGGTTTCTCACAAACGCTACCTCACTTAAAAGGTTTGCAAAACGGCGATACAGCTTCTTCATCCATCAAACAGGTAGCCTCGGGACGCTTCGGGGTGACACCTGAGTACCTGATGAACGCCGAACAAATCGAAATTAAGATCGCACAAGGTGCGAAACCGGGTGAAGGCGGTCAATTGCCGGGGGCGAAAGTGAGCGAGTACATTGCTTATTTGCGCCGATCGAAACCGGGTGTCACGTTGATTTCGCCTCCTCCTCACCACGACATTTATTCGATCGAGGATTTGGCGCAGTTGATTTTTGACTTGCACCAAATCAATCCGAAAGCAGGAGTTTCGGTGAAGTTGGTGTCCGAAGTCGGCATCGGGACTGTAGCCGCCGGTGTCGCTAAGGCAAATGCTGATGTGATTCAAATTTCCGGCCACGATGGCGGCACCGGTGCTTCGCCACTGAGTTCGATTAAGCACGCAGGTTCTCCGTGGGAACTCGGATTGACAGAAGTTCACCGGGTGCTGATGGAGAATAAATTGCGCGATCGAGTTTTACTGCGCGTGGACGGTGGCTTTAAAAGCGGCTGGGACGTGATTGTAGGCGCTTTGATGGGCGGCGAAGAGTACGGTTTCGGCACGGTGGCAATGATTGCAGAAGGCTGCATTATGGCTCGCGTTTGCCACATGAATAGTTGTCCGGTGGGCGTGACAACTCAACAAGAACACTTGCGGAAACGGTTCCCCGGAACCCCGGAACACGTTGTTAATTTCTTCTATTTCGTAGCACAAGAAGTGCGGAGTTTGCTGGCGAAATTGGGTTATAAGTCGATCGCAGATATCATCGGCCGCGCGGATTTGCTGAAAATGCGCGATGGGGTGCAACTAACTAAAACGCAAGCAATTAATTTGGATTGTTTGACCAAGTTACCGGATACTAAGAGCGATCGATCTTTCTTGATCCACGGCGACGTACATACCAACGGGCCAGTGTTAGACGATGATTTGCTCGCGGATGCTGAGATTCAAAGTGCGATCGCCAATCACGGCACTGTTAGCAAGAATGTAAAATTGGTGAACACCGATCGCACTGTGGGAGCACGTTTGGCAGGTGCGATCGCACAGCAACACGGTAACACCGGCTTTAGCGGTCAAATCACCCTCAACTTCACTGGTAGCGCAGGCCAAAGCTTCGGCGCGTTCAATTTGCCGGGGATGACGCTGGTGCTGTCAGGCCAAGCCAATGACTACGTTGGTAAAGGAATGCACGGTGGCGAAATCGCGATCGCACCGCCGGATGGTGCGACTTATGATGCTTCCGAAAATGCGATCGTCGGTAACACTTGTTTGTATGGTGCGACGGGGGGAACTCTTTTGGCTGCGGGTAAGGCTGGCGAACGGTTTGCGGTGCGTAACTCGATGGCGAAAGCAGTCATTGAAGGTGCGGGCGATCACTGCTGCGAGTACATGACTGGTGGCGTGATTGTGGTGTTAGGAAAAGTCGGCCGGAATGTCGGCGCTGGAATGACTGGCGGCTTGGCTTATTTCCTCGATGAAGATGGGACTTTCCCGGCTCACGTCAACGGGGAGATTGTGAAGATGCAGCGGGTTTGTACGGCCGCTGGGGAGGCGCAGTTGAAGGAGTTGATTGAGGCTCAGTGCGATCGAACGGGTAGCAAGAAAGCTGAGAAGATTTTAGCAAATTGGTCGGAATATTTGCCTAAGTTCTGGCAAGTTGTGCCACCAAGTGAAGCGAATTCGCCGGAGGCTTCGGAACAAAAGATTCCTGTGGAAGCGTAATTTTGCAGTTGGTTAAATAGATGAGGGGCGACGCGAGTTGCCCCTTTTTTAATTTACTTAAGTTGCAAATTATTAATAATTGCTATTTTTTACAGCCCGTTCTCGAACCCAACGCTCTAATAATGGCACTTCAAAAACATAACCATTATCTGTTTGCTCAATCACATGATATCGTCTCAATCGCCTGATTGCCGCATCTGTTAAATCCTGTACATTGCCCGGAGCTAAGCCATTTGCTAATTCTAACAGGAATTCTTGTCCGGCGATTATTTCTGCGGGATTATTACCTGTAAATTCTGTCCAGACATTGGTAAAATAAGGTTCGCCGTTGGTGAAAGCTTCAGGAATCGCAGCTTGCAATAAATCTGGTGTTACCAATTGAGTATGATTTAAGTTTGCCTGAGTAACAAGAGCAGAGCCAAGGAGTTGCAGCAGGTAGGGCTGACAGCGAGTCAGTTGAATAATTTCCTCTACAATACCGCGATCGTAACGCAGGGCAAATTCTGGATCAGGATCAGTTAATAAACCTTCGGCTTCATCGGGTTCTAGATAAGTCATTTCTAGGGGGACAACGCTGATAAAATAGCTACTCCAGTTGGGGCCGAGTTCGTCTAGAGTTTGAACGCCAGAGAAGAGAAAAGCTAGGGAATCATAGTGCTGAATCAGGTGGCGGAGTTCGTCAAATAAGTTGATACTTAAGCGGTTTTCCTTGATAGCAGTGCCAATTTTTTCAAATTCATCGAGGTTGAGGAGAAGGCGTCGTTCTCCAAGTCTGGGAATTGCTTGTTCGAGCCAATCTTCTAAGACAATATAAGGAGTTTCCATAAAATCATTGCGTGTGGGAATGATTGGTAATTCGATGCCTTGACAGCGACTATCGCGGTCGATGGCACGAATTAATCCTTGACAAAATGCAGCTTCATCTGTAGTTATAGCGGAACTTTGTAAATCTACGTAAACGGGGAGTAAGTTACTGGGCAAAAGACCGCGTAAGTTGTAGAGAAATGAGGTTTTGCCACAGCGTCGGGGGCCGTGTAAAACGAGGGTGGGACGATTGCGATCGAGAATTAAGAGGACAATTTGATCGGCAAAGGTTTGGCGCCCTCTGAACAGGTTAGCACGGTCATATCGCAGTGGATTGCCGTATTGGAAGGGGTTAAGTAGTTCATCTTGAGATTGTTTTTGCTGTTCTTGCAACTCTAGCTCGATTACTCGTTGCCACCTTACTAAAACAGGTTTCCAGCGTTTTAGTGGCCGTGTTGTGAGTCCTAATTCAGGCAGTTGTAACTGCAATCTGAGCAGATAAGTGAGGATTGGCTCTAAGGCGCGTTTGCGTATACCAATGTTTCCTGCTTTTAAGGCAGCATCCACATCTTTAGCAACTGTTTGCAGGCGTGGCAATAGTTTATTGATGTCTGTACCATCTTCTATCTCAACTGACCAATTGTTTGCGAAATAGCTTGTCAGGAGACCTGCCATAACACTGCCAACAATACTTCCAATAATTGTTTCTATCAGTCGGGTACTTGTAATAAAAATAACACCTGTTATTATGCTACCTAAAACGCTTGTAAAAATGAACAAAAAGCGAAATATAGAGTTGGTATTTGAGGATGATTTTTGTAGAAACTCTGTGTCTCTTACTACATTTCGCCTTTGATAGAATGTTGGTGCTAGTAAAGGTAAAAATGGATGCTCTGGTGTGGCTATGGCGATGAGTTCCGAAATATTTTTAATTGCCGTTAATTGATCTGTAATAAGTTGAGGTAATGCCTCTTCAATCGTCATTCTTAAGCCTGGTAGCGGTGATGCTTGCATTTTCTGAAAAGTTGCCAGTGTTGCTGAGGCATCGGTGCGGAAGGCGGCAGCTAAGATGCGATCGTGATTAACGAGAGGCATCCAAAGCAACTCGGTGGTGTAAGGGGGTAGTAAGTAAAGTAATCGCACAGGATTGCGATCCTCGAAAGGTTGTACTAAAAGGATTGCTAGTACAGAGTCGATTAGTGTGAGGATTAAATAGTCTGGTAGTCGATAGTAACTCATCAAAGTTACTGGCACTGCTAAAATTGATACCCAGCCCTGATGCTCGAAGCCTAAAGCTGTTAGCGTGACTGCCGTAATTATTGCTAACCAATTTTGCATGATTGGGGAGAGACTGGCAGCAATTAGCCAGCACATTAGCAAAAAGAGAGGCAAAGGTAAAATTGCAATCCTTCCGACGACGCCTCCGACAACGCCTCCCACAACGCCTCCCACGACGCCTGCCACGATGCTTCCCACGATGTTTAGTACGATGTTTCTTACGATCATCATGATGCTGATGTTTCGCACGAGGTCTGGCACGATGTTTATTAGAATTCCTGCCAAAACCCTTATTACGACAGCCGCCACGACGCCTCCCACGACGCCTCCCACGACGACCGTTGCGAGACCTCCCACGACGCCTCCCACGACGACTGTCGAGAGGCCTCCCACGACACCTCCTGCGACGACTGCCACCATGCTTCCCATGATGCGTTCCACGACAAATAACATCATGGAGTCGCTCCTTTCGACTTGAGCGCTATAAACAAATATCAACAGTAATAAGCCAATCAATGCAGTGGCAGCCAGAACAAAATACCAATTCTGTGTCGCCAACCAACTTCCTAACCATGTACTTAGTGTTCCGCCGATCGCGATGACATTGCGAGCTAAAAAAATGCGCTTTCTATTTAGCAGCCACGCACAAAACAACGTGGTAATAATTAAACCCAATATGCCGAAAAATAGACCCATTGCTAGTTGAGAAAATGGAGGTAAAATACCACTTACCTGATCCAGTACAATTAGAGAAACTTGAGGATTTATCAGATAAACAAAATCAACCAGTAGTAGTAGATGCAAGCCCATTGATAAGTAGAAGGAGCCAATGCTATAAGCAGTCGCGATTGCTCCAAACAGCAACAGTAAATCTAGGGCGTGACCATGCAATGCAATTCCCGAAATCAGCGGTAAACTAAACAAAAATATCAGCAGTAAAAACTGACCAATAAAGCGATTATTTCCAAACAGTAAAATATCCCAGGAATGTGTATCCGATCGCAATCCATCGTTTTCTTCAGCAGGAGCCCATTCATTCATCCGCTGCTGAAGCCTTGAAGGACAAAACATTGCCCAGTACCACAACTCCCAAGTCTCCCGGAGAAACCTCTTCATCGCTGATTCCTCACAAACTCTGCAAAAGCACTGCTAAATAATCTACCATCTGACCTCAACAAACCGTGACGCTTGAGGCTATCAACTACAGCATCAGATTGAGTTGAAATCTTACCACCAGCATTTTTCATAATTTGACGTTCCGATGCAGTCAAATCATCCCAAAGTTCTTCAAAGCGGGGAGTTGCTTGGTAAATAAACTTAGTCCGTGCTTCTTCGTAATCCCTGTACTGCCAAAACATTGATGCTGCCATTTTGACATAATAAGGCCAACCGCCAGTAAGTTCATCAATCCAGTCGATTAACTGATCGAATACAACATCCCTTTCACCGCTTTGGATCAATACGGTTAAGTTAAGGCTCAAATAGTGGTAAATTAGGTATGGTGTCCAAAAATGGAGAGCAAGTAAGGTGCATCTCAAAGAATTC